>CAZZJX010000109.1:0-5336 GCA_964654845.1 uncultured Dehalococcoidales bacterium | reverse complement strand
ATGATTTTGAGATTGTAGTTAAATAGTTAAAAGCCGATCGTTCCTATTTCGACCTGATCAAATCTGCCGTCCAGCATCATAGCCGGCGGCAATGGCAGCCTGCAACGTGCCCTGATCCTCATGATCCACCCCGCTAGCATCCCCGACGATGTGGATTTCAATGCCCTTCTTCTCTGCAATCTCGGCTAGGAATCTGTTCGGGCGTCTACCTTTGGCAAACACTATCGTGTCAATGTCCGGTAGCCTTTGTCTGCCGGAGGCGCTCACCATCCAAACATCGTCATGGGCAAGGATCTCAATCCGCTCAACTCCCGGGTATTTTACCACACCTGCTGCCGTCAGTCTTTCATCTATGCGGGGCCGATCCATGAGGGTCATTTTGGAACCAAAAGCCCAGCCGCTTTCCACGATATACACCCGAGCGCCCCGTTCAGACAGGTAGTCCGCCAACTGCAACCCCATGTGGTCTCCTCCTCCGATAACCAGGACCGTATCCCCCGTCAGCCTCTCATCTTCGAGGAGCTCGTCAATCATTAACACCTCGATGTTCCTTATATTATCCAACCCATCGACGAATCCCAGTGGTACCATGGGCAAGCTTCCGGTAGCAATCACAAGAACATCGGGTTTGATTGCATTAAATAGGTTTTCGTCAACTGTGGTATTCAGGCGAATCTCCACACCCAGCATATTTAGCTGCCGTTCATACCAGGGGAGGATGTCACCCATTTCCTCGCGCTTTGGCATCATACTCGCCAGTCGAAGCTGTCCCCCTATCCAGCCTCTAGTCTCACACAGTACTACCTTGTGTCCGGCAAAAGCCGCGCGCCTAGCGGCTTCAAGTCCTGCTGGCCCAGCTCCAGCGACGAGCACTCTCTTTGCCGTAGCCTTCTTCTCGCCCTCTATGTCCTTAATAGAGTACTCTCTGCCTACACGTGGGTTCACCGTGCAACTTGTCTCTCGACCCTTCATGTACTGGTCGGCACAGCCCAGGCAGTCTGCCAGGCATGGTCTTATGTCGGCTATAGCTCCCTTTCTTGCCTTTTCTACTAATTCGGGGTCAGCCAGGTGGGCCCTGGCCATGATGACCAGGTCTGCCTTCCCATCCTTCACTATCTTATCAGCCATGACCGGGTTCTTGATCCTCCCTGCCGTTATGACTGGAATGCGAACATGCTTCTTGAGCTCCTCAGCCAGGTAAACAAAGACTCCCTGGGGTTCATATATGGATGGATAGATGAGATGTATGGTCTCAAACTCGGCGCCCAAGGCGAGGCTCAGGTAGTCAATGCCTTCCTTCTCGACGATCGGAGCCAGCCTGAACGTGTCCGCCATCGTCCATCCCTGTTCCCCAACACCTTCATCGCCCATTGTCCGCATGCCCAGCGTGGCTTCCCTGCCGACCCTCTGCCTTGTTGCCCGTATGACCTCGAGCAGAAACCTCGTCCTGTTTTCGAAACTACCTCCGTATTCATCAGTTCTCCTGTTTTGATAGGGACTCAGCAGTGAGCTTATGAGTGCTGGGGGATGAGCCGATTCAATTTCCACGAAATCGAATCCGGCCCTTATACATCGGTGTGCTGATTCAGCATAGCCCTTGACGCATTCCTGTATTTGTCCCGTACTCATTTCGGTTGCTACAAACCCTAGCGCCACAATCCCGGGTGTCACCGAGACAACCGTACAGGGATCAGCAAGAATCCCATAGTGGGTCAATTGTACGCCAAATTTCACATCGAATTCGTGCACCGCCCTGACTAACTGTTCCAGGCTGGGCAACGCTTCGTCATCGAAGACGTTTGGAAACTTGAATGGACTGCTCGGAGCAGGAAACCCCGAAGGATGTGCTATGGAACTGGCAAGAATCATCCAGCCCGGCCGGCTCCGCGCCCTTTCGACGAAGTATTCTATGAGCTGTGGGGTCACATATCCATTATCATCCAAGCCAAAAGTCGTAGCCATGCCAGACATCACCACCCTGTTCTTCACCTCCATGGAGCCTACCCTGATGGGTTGGAAAAGATGTTTGAGATGTGCCATTAAGAAAACCTCCTCTGTGGTTTGTTAACAACGATTCTCTTCAGGACTGTTGGTCCTACGGCGTCTAGAACTGGCGATATGCCGGCAATGTAGAAAGTAGTTGCTATCCACTTGCCTCACTATGGCAACACGGTGAAAAACCACACCATTTCTACTTTTAGCTCGCCATTCATCCTTATTGCGACTTGTGGAAATCGGGCTGGCGCTTCTCCGTGAAGGCGCTGACTGCCTCCTTAAACGCCGGCCGGTCCATCGCCGCCTGGAACTCCTGCCGCTCTCGCTCATGTATGGTCATGATGTCGCCCTCATCGAGGTTCTGCCATGCCAGCTTCTTGATGGCCATCAACGACTCGGTGGGGTTGAAGGCAATGTCCTGAGCGGTGGCTAGGGCCTCCTCCATCAGCTTTTCGTGGGGCACCACGCGGTTCACCAGTCCGATGCGCGCCGCTTCCTCTCCGCTGATGGTCTTTCCACTCAGCATTAACTCCATCGCCTGCCCCATCCCGACGATATGCGCCAGTAAGTGCGTGCTGGTCAACTCCGGCATAACGCCTATGCGCACGAAGCGCATGGAGAGGCGCGCCTGTTCGGACGCGATACGTACGTCGCACGGCAGTGTAATGGTAAGTCCCACCCCGATAGAGGCGCCGTTGATGGCGCAGATGATGGGCTTTGAGCGTTGAAAGAACAGTACCCACGACTCATCGCGTCGAAACCGGTCAGTCGCCTCCTGTCCCCCTTCACCCTTCTCGATGCCTCGCTTCCAGCCGCTGACATCAGCGCCGGCGCAGAATGCCTGCCCCGCACCGGTAAGGATGATAGCACCGATGCCAGGGTCGGAGTTCCACGCCTCGATCTGGTCGCGTATCTCCGCATTCATAGTCGCGTGCATTGCATTCCGCCTCTCTGGGCGATTGAAGGTGATAATTCCCACACGCCCCTCCGTTTCCACCAGTATCATCTCGTACGACATTTCGCAATCTCCTTTCTTCGGATCAGATTCTACGTATTAACCTGGAATTAAGCGATCGGCATCCCTTATCGCCGTCGGTACGTATGATACTGGCGTGCTTCCTTGGCGTCAATCTTACTGGGATGCCTATGCCCTCTTTCGGAAACTATATAAAATTCAAACCTCCTCACCAAAGCTCGGTAGATAATCCAGTCTCACTACCATCAATAAGGCGCTACTGAGAATCAGAGTCCATGCTTTGAATTTCCAAATCCAGAGCGGTTTTTTGTTTTCATTCCCACAATTTCGAGCGCAGACGAAGTGGCATACAGCTGGACAAAACTTGACAGGCCCTCCGCTTTGGTCTAGAATGAGATACGAACCAAGGTTGCTTATAGAAGATATAGTTTGAAAGGAGACATATTCAATTTGAATATGGGGGTCGGATTCGTTAGCTTTGTTGAATTTACAACCGCGGTTCGTTATTCGGTCATCTCGTCTTCTCCTCACACTTGAGGATTCCCTCGAATTTAACTTCTTTTCTCTTCACCTAAGCCTCCACCAAAGAAGTTCCTCATTGGAGCCTCTATGAGGCCCCAGGGCGACCTCCAAAATGAAGGCAGCTCAGCGGGATAAGGGAAATGGCTCCCCAGACGTTATAGGTATGGATGTCCAACCTAGCGTTTGGCGCTGAGGTTACTTGATACCTGGTGCTATTGTAGTCATGTCCAAGCAGCCTCACCATGACCTGCTGTGAGCACAAATGTGCTGAAGGGAAAGGAGCGATAGTTCAATGGTCGAAGCGATCAGAGACTTCGAGCTAGAGATAGATAAAGATGAGGTGTGCCGCTTTCTCGGTTACCGCAAGGATCGAGGTCCCAACGGATCTATCTCCGTAATGATAGATTCAGAGATAGGCGAAGCCTACAATCTCATCCAGCCGTCATGCTTTTACCAACTCAAGGACATAAAACGGGTTCGCCAATCACAGGTTATCTTGGAGAACAATCTGACAATAGACAGCGCCATGTTGAGTCGCATTTTCCGCCACTGCCACCGGGTTGTCATCTTTTTAGCCACCATTGGCCCAAGGCTTGAGCATAGAGTGGCTGAACTGATGAAAGATGGGCATACACTGAGAGCTATGGTGCTCGATGCTTCAGGCTCGGAGGCAGCCGAGAGGGTCGCCTGCCATGTACAAGAGAGAATCAGTGAACTTGCCGCTGCAGACGGTGATGCAATATCGCTACGATATAGCCCCGGCTATTGCGACTGGGACATTAGCCAACAAAGGGTTCTCTTTGAGGTTATGGATTCGACCCAGACGGGAGTCACTCTCTCGAATGAATGCCTTATGACACCTCTCAAGTCGGTCTCAGGCATAATCGGCCTCGGCGAATCCGAGACGTACCAACTGGGGCTTTCCGCCTGCCTCTCTTGCACGACGCAGGACTGTCCAAACCGGAGGTGATATAATCAGGAAGGGACTGGAAGGCGGCAGCTACAAGCCGCTGACCGAAGATGATATAGCCCAAATCCACGACACCGCAATGAGGGTGTTCGAGGAGGTGGGCTTTCAAGTAAATTCAGATAAGGCACTGAAGTTTTTTCAGGATGCTGGAGCCAATGTCGATGATAACATAGTGAGACTGCCTCGAGAGACAGTGATGGACCTTGTCGACATGGCACCCTCGGCAGTCACCCTCTACGGCCGCCAGCCAAAGCACAACCTAAACCTGGGTGGAACCCGAGTATACGCTGGCACCGGTGGCACCGCCCTCAATATCATCGACGGGACATCGGGAGAGAGGCAGCGGGCTACCCTCCAAGACCTGAAGACTATCGCCAAGCTCGTCGATGGACTGGAAAACATCCATTTCTTCTTGCTACCTACATATCCCAGCGATGTCCCGGTAGAGGATGTAGATATCAACCGCTTCTTTGCCGGCCTGGACAATACCACCAAGCATATAATGGGAGGGGTTTACACCCATGAGGGCATCCAGCAGGTGCTCCGTATGGCGGAAATCATCGCTGGCTCGGCGGAGCAGCTACGCCAGGAGCCATTCATCTCTATAATACTATGCGCCATCAGCCCGCTGATGATTGACAAAGAATACGGGGACATGATTGTGACCGTTGCTGGGGCTGGCATCCCGGTAGCGCTTCCTGCGGAGCCACTATGCGGCTCTACCTCCCCAGTGACCTTAGCTGGTAATCTAGTTATCCAGACTGTGGATTCCCTCGCCGAGGTATGCCTCACACAATTAGTCAATCCTGACACGCCGGCGATCTTCGGCTCGGTGGCCTCCAGTAACGACCTACGCGACCTGAAGTACATCAC
>CAZZJX010000108.1:0-5345 GCA_964654845.1 uncultured Dehalococcoidales bacterium | reverse complement strand
GTTCCATTTAGCAACTGGGTAAAATACCCAATTACCGCTGTCTTTACCTGCCGTGGTTGCACCCAGAATTGTGCCATTTGTGGTGGTTCCTCTTCAGCCTTCCGCCAGTTCTATAATCGAGATAAGACTGTTTTTCGCTCCCCGCAATCGGTGGCCGAAGATGTAAGACAAATCGAGCGCTTCAGCAGTGGCCCCATCTTCATCCTCGGCGACCTGCAGCAAGCTGGGGAAAATTATGCTTATGAGGTTCTGCGGCTGCTCCAAAAGAATGAGGCCAAGAATCAATTCATCCTGGAACTGTTCTCTCCCGCCCCAAGGGAGCTTCTACACCAGATGGGCCTATCCTGTCCCAAATTCTGCTTGGAGATTTCTCCCGAGTCTCATGACCCTGAAGTAAGAAAGGCTGCCGGCAGACACTATACTAATGAAGAGCTGGAGCGAACGTTGGGCGATGCCCTTGATGCCGATTGCGGGCGATTGGACGTCTTCTTCATGATCGGGCTGCCGAGGCAGACCCCGCAATCGGTAATGGATACAGTTGATTATTGCGATCATTTATTCCAGAAATTCAGGGGGGATAAGCGGCTTTCCTTTTTTATTGCCCCGCTATCACCCTTCCTTGATCCGGGTAGTCTCGCCTTCGAGCAACCAGAGCGCTACGGTTACCACATCCGGTTTCGCACGCTTAAGGAGCATCGCCAGGCACTACTTTCCCCAAGCTGGAAATACTTCCTGAACTACGAAACGGAATGGATGACCCTCCACCAAATCGCTGATGCTGGATACGAAGCCATACTGCGCCTTAACCGTTTGAAAGCTAAGTATGGCATTATCTCGAAACAACTAGCAGAGGCAGGAGAACGACGCATTACAGCGGCTCGGGAGATGATGCAACGCATGGACGATATGCTAGCTTGCGGTAACCTTGAGGATGAACTGCCTCACTTGAAACCAATGATAGACGAGATAAACTGGCTTCCGGTGAGTGAAAAGGCACAGTTAGAACTACCTGTGGGGCGCATTAATCTAAAGCCCTGGCACGTTCTATGGTCATGGGCGACTGGGCGATGATTACTCCACCACCACTGCCGTACCGTAGACCAGGATCTCTGCAGCACCGCTCATCACCATCGAAGTCATGAGCCTGGTATCCAAGATGGCATTGGCACCCATCCCTTCCGCCTGCTCCACCATCCGGTGAATAGCCTCTTCCCTAGCCTCAGCTAAAAGTTTGGTGTATTCACTGATTTCCCCGCCGACTATACTACGCAACCCGGCAGTCAAATCTCTTCCTAAATGCCTCGCCCTGATGGTGCTGCCCTTCACCATGCCCAGGGTTTTAGTGATCTTCTGCCCCTCTACATGGTCTGAAGTTACAACGATCAATGCTTGACCTCCTTTATATCTTTCGGTTCCTTTTTCCTACTCCGGAGGCGATCTATGAGTACATATTCCAGGAGCATGACAAAGCCCAGGATGATAATTCCGAGCAATACCTTCCACCATATGGGGGCACCGGGCGTTTCAAAAAACTCCAACAGCGCATAAACAAGAAGCCCCGCTACACCAATTCCGATCAATATCCAGCATACATACTGCCATAGTTTCATTATCTTACCTCCTGTACCTCCAGATAGTCCCTTTATCAGTATCCTCAAGGATTATACTAAGTTCTGCAAGATTTTTACGAATTTTATCAGAAAAGTCAAACTTTTTGCAGGCCCTCAGTTTTTCTCTGGTTTTGACCAACAATGAGATGATTGCTTCGGCACCCGCCTGGGACATCGGCTCAACGATAGACCCACCATGCCCAAAGACCTCCGCTGCCAAGTCTGGAGCGACACTGCTCAGCTTGGCATGGACTTCATTCAATAGCTGCGTAAAAGGCTCAACGTCAAGGTGTATCTCCACCTCCCTCAAGGTCAAACCCAGCACAGCGGCGAGTTCGGTGAGCATTCTCTGAGCCTCATCTATAGCTGAACCCTCTTCGGCAGCTCGATTCATCTCCCTTGCCAGATCGAAGAGAGCGGCGATAGCCTGAGCAGTATTGAAATCGTCATCCATCGACTCCATGAACCTTTCACGATATGGCGCAACCTCAACCGACACCCTCGATGAGTCGGGGCTCTCCCGATGCGCCGCAAGGCATAGCCTTTCCACCCCTTTCTCCGCTGCTTCCAGCCCTTCCTCACTATAGGTGATAGGGCTTCGATAATGGGAGCTTAACACGAAGAACCGCAAAGCATCAGCACTCCAGCGCTCAAGAGCCTCTTTAACCGTAATCAAATTGCCCAGTGATTTGCTCATCTTCTCTTCACCAAGCTGCACCAGCCCATTATGCAGCCAATACTTAACAAAGGGAGCAGAGCCGCTAAATGCCTCCGATTGAGCGATCTCGTTCTCGTGATGGGGAAAAATGAGATCTTGCCCTCCACCGTGAATATCAGTGGTATCGCCCAGGTATTTCAAGCACATGGCGCTACACTCAATATGCCAGCCAGGTCTTCCCATCCCCCAGGGGCTTTCCCAAGAAGGCTCACCAGGCTTAGCTCCCTTCCACAGGGTGAAGTCTAAAAGACTTTCTTTGCCCTCCTGTGATTTCTCACCCTCATCACCTGCCCGCCGCTCCTCGCTGTCGCCAACATCAATGTAGCACTTCTGCCATGAGCCAGGCCTTCCACTGAGTTTTCCGTACTGAGCAAAGCTTGCCACTCGAAAATAGACATCGCTTCCAGCCTGATAAGCATGCCCCTTTTCGATCAACCCTTCGACTACCTCGATAATTTTAGGGACCTCCTCCGTAGCCCTGGGGTAAATGTCTGCCCTCTTTACATTCAACGCATCCATATCAACAAAGTACTGGGCGATGAATCCCTCGGCAAGCTCCCTGGCTGAAATCCCCAGTTGATTTGAGCGAGCTATAATCTTGTCATCGACATCGGTAAAGTTCTGTACATACTTCAACCTATAGCCACGAAACTCGAGGTAGCGCCTGATGACATCAAAAACGATATAGCTCATGGCATGCCCAATGTGACACTCACTATAGGGCGTAACCCCGCAAACGTACATCTTTATCGGGTCGCCCTCAGGCACAAACTCCTCTTTTCGACCCGAAAGGGTATTGAAGACTCTCATTCTACCGCCTTTCGATCAAAGCTACCGCATGGGCAGCGATACCTTCTCCTCTGCCTACAAAGCCAAGCGCTGCCGACGTGGTCGCCTTAACAGAAACCTGCTCTTCGACGATGTCTAGGGCATCACTGATGTTGCGCCGCATTTCATCGATGTGGGCAGCCAGCTTAGGCTCTTCAGCAATAATCGTGGCATCGATGTTTTCTACAATGAAGCCCTGACCGTGAATCATATCTCGAACACGCTTCAGAAGCAAGATGCTGGATATACCTTCATACTGAGGATCAGTATCGGGAAAGTTAGTGCCAATATCATTCAAAGCGGCAGCGCCTAAGAGGGCATCGATAACGGCATGCACTAATACATCGGCATCGCTGTGGCCCAATAGACCACGCTCAAAGGGTATCTTCACTCCCCCAAGAACAAGGGAACGCCCCTCAATTAAAGCATGGACATCATACCCGATTCCAATACGCATTCTTCTTACTTCGCTTCAAAAATATATCCGCTTCCGTTCTCCCTGATCCTGTCGAAGGGCCTATCCTGAGCCTGTGCCATAGGACGCCCGACCTGTCGGCCTCGAAGTGCGCGCCACTAATGGTATCCGGCATAACTTATTTTCAACCTGCTTCGCAAACATGATTCGTGGGTGGTCACCTAAAAGTGTTTTCCCCTGTTGACTTTGCAATTGCGCACGAATGCTAACCGCTACATATTTATCAAAGGCCCTTTCCATTCGCAAGGCCGAAATGTAGCAAGAAATAGAACCCCTAGCCTCGTTGCCTGCTTTTCAGGATAGCCTCTGCTAGCAAGAGGTCATTCGGGGTTGTCACCTTAATATTGGCATCAGATCCTGGGTATACCCTAACCTGATAATTTAGATTTTCAACCAGAGTAGCATCGTCTGTGGCGTAACCCTGAGCTTTTTGATAGGCCTCATTTATTATGTCTAGTCGAAACACCTGAGGAGTCTGGGCAGCCCAAAGGCTCTGGCGAGGTGGCGTCTCCTCAACTAAGGAGCCTGGAGAAACAACCTTGATAGTATCAGCAACCGGTATAGCAGCAATAGCAGCGCCACACTGGCTAGCCTCCTTAATCCCTGCTTCAATTAAATCTACACTGATGCAAGGGCGAGCTCCGTCATGGATCACCACCCATTGGCAGCCAGATAGGTTCTCAAGCCCCTCTTTCACCGAATCCTGTCGTCGAACCCCACCACGGCACACTACACTCACCTTAGACCAGTGATACTCCTCCACCAGTCTCCTCCCCACAGTAAGATTATCCTCGCTTAATACAATAACCACCTGATCAATAGAGGGACAATTCTGAAAGACATCAACTGCATGAGCGAGGAGGGGCTTGCCGGCTATTTTGGCGAAGACCTTATCTACCCCTCCCATTCGCCTACTTTTACCAGCAGCAACAATGACGGCACCAACCTTACCCATTCGTCACTCCGCTTTAGGGTGAGCGAAGATCATCCTTCCCGCCGCCGTTTGCAGAACCCTCGTAACCACCACTTCAATGCTACTGTTAATGTAACGCCGCCCATCTTCTACCACAACCATGGTTCCATCGTCGAGGAAGCCGATGCCCTGCCCAAACTCCTTGCCCTCCTGGATGACGCGAACTTCCATCTCCTCGCCAGGAAGGACAACTGGTTTTAGAGCATTGGCCAATTCATTAATATTAAGCACCTGTACCCCCTGGAGCTCAGCAACCCGATTCAGATTGAAATCATTAGTAATGATAGCACAACCGAGAGCCTTGGCCAGTCTCACCAGCTTAGCGTCGACATCTGGAACATCCTCGAAGTCAACCTCAGAGATATCCATGGGAATACCCGACTCTTTCTGCAGTTTGGTGAGCATCTCCAGACCTCTGCGCCCCCGCGCGCGCCGCACCGAATCATAAGAATCAGCGACGTGCTGCAATTCATTAAGAATAAATCTGGGGACGATCAATGACCCAGGGACAAAGCCAGTCCGACTAATATCAGCGATGCGCCCATCAATAAGAACGCTAGTATCGACAACGACCTGCCCGTTGTGAGGCATTCTCCTACCCCTGCCGCCAAGCCGCTCATACACAGAGATGCCAAACACCTGGAACAGGTCTCTTGCTCGCATTACCGTAACGGAGGTAATAACCAAGCACAGGAGGATAGCGACTGCAATCGGGGCAAGCATTCCCCACAACCCAGGAAG
>CAZZJX010000107.1:0-5437 GCA_964654845.1 uncultured Dehalococcoidales bacterium | reverse complement strand
CGATCACCTTGTAGCTATCTTCCTTTGCCACCGCAGCACCAGCCTCGTTTATCTTCCCCACACCATGACCGCTAGTCTTCCTACCTCCAATAAGAATTCGATGATGAAAATCGCCTCCTATGGTGCGTAGCCCTGTCAGGTCAGCTTGATCGGTATTCACCGCATATGCAGCAGTGATTATCTCAATCCTTCGATTAGACCTCGCCTTCTTACCCAACCTGGCAAACTCATCGGCGATCCTACCGCCACACTGCCCCAATCCGACAACAACTAGTCTCATTCTACACCTCCATTTTTTTCATCTGTCTTACCTTATTAAGAGCCATTTTTTCACAATAAGCCTTCTCCTGTCAACCCTCACCAAATTAACTTGATAACATCTCGTTCGTTTACTCATATATTCAGGACTCGCCTCCCCGTGAACTTACTGACCGAGATTACCAAGAGTCTATCGCAAAGCCAGTTACTCCTCCCATGTCTTCCCAAGAAGAGCTTGAATGAACTAAAGAATATCGAAAGGAGGGATCACGGGGGTAGCCCTCTTATGGGCGCTTTCGGTTATCATGGCATCAACCTTTTCCCTTACCGCCTCCCTCGCCTCGCCACTGGCAAGATAGTGATCAAGCTCCTCATAGGTTAGCCCCATTTCGTTTTCATCTGTTTGCCCCTCCCAAAGACCTGCCGATGGCGGCTTCTCGATGATCTCATTGGGGATACCAAGATGGCTCGCCAACTCCCGAACCTGGCTTTTCACCAGGTTCCCCAAGGGCAGGATATCTACACCGCCATCGCCATACTTGGTGAAGTAGCCGACAGATATCTCACTCCTATTACTGGTGCCCACCACCAGATAGCCAAGCCGATTTGCCAGGTAGTACAGAGTGAGCATTCTCAGCCTGGGCTTCAGATTGACTTCAGCGAGTTTTCTGCTGGCAGGATCGAATTCGCTTACCGGCAACACCCCCAGCAGTGATTCGTATACCTCATCCAGAGTGATAGTCCTAGTAGGAACTTGGAATTTCCCGGCAACTGTCTGGGCATCCTCAATATCGGCTTCATCACTGCGGCAGGGCATGACTACCGCCAAGCAGTCCTCCGGAAAGGCTCTCTTACACAGAACAGCAGTCACCGCAGAATCGACCCCCCCGCTCAAGCCAAATACCACCCCATGGAGCCCAGCCCCTGATACCTGCTCCCTTATCCACACTGTCAGTTTGTTTGCCAACTCTTCCATAAGCAACAGTTGACCGACCAGACTGCCTGAAGTATACTCTCAAGAAGGCTATCAAGTCAAAAGGCCAATGAGCAAATGGACACTACAGCCCTCATCATAATTTTTATCGCTCTTGCTATAATCATAACCCTGCGCCTTGCGCTCCGATCCTACAGGCTGCGGCAGGCAAGTAGTGAAAACCGGGAGCCAACAGAACCGGCATCTTCACTGGAAAAGACCACTACGACAGCAGAGAGCACATCATCAGAAATCGAGGCGCGAGTCGAAAGACTCGAAGAAACGCATATGCTGGATAAAGCTACCCCGACGGCAGGTCACACCACCACTCAAGCTGACGCCGAACTCGAAAAGGCGGTCGAGATTTCCCATCTCCATAAATCCTTCGGCGGCAATGAAGTGGTTAACGACGTGTCCTTCAGCCTTACAACGGGAGAGGTCTTTGGCCTGGTGGGACCAAATGGGGCGGGGAAGACCACAACGATAAGAATGCTGATGGACATTATAAGGCCGGATTCAGGGAAGATCAGGCTCTTCGGCCAACCCCTGGAGGAGGATACCAAGAACAGGATCGGCTATCTCCCTGAGGAGAGAGGCCTCTACCGCAGGATGACGGCCTCTGATTCCCTGGTTTACCTAGCCAGCCTGAAAAACATGGAGGCAAAAGTTGCCAAGGAGCGGACGGAGGAGCTTCTGAAGCAAGTGGATATGCTCCCCCATCAAGGAAAAAAGATAAGCGAACTCAGCCGCGGCATGGGGCAAATCATCCAATTCGTGGTTACTATTGCTCATAATCCCGACCTGATTGTCCTCGATGAACCGTTCGCCGGCCTCGACCCGATAAACACGCAACTCTTGAAGGAGATCGTTCTCGAGCTCAAGGAGCAGGGAAAAACAATCATCCTGAGCACCCACATGATGAACGAGGTGGAGGAGATGTGTGATCGAATCATGATGATCAATAAGGGGCGCGTAGTCCTCTATGGGGAATTGGCTGAGATAAAGTGGCGCTACCGCAACAACTCCGTATTTGTGGAGTGTGATGGTGATATCGGCGAGTTGGAGGGTGTGAGCAGAAAGCAAGCGCGTGGCAAGCATCTAGAGCTATTTCTGGATGGTGAGACCCCGCCTCAGACGATACTTAACCAGCTTGTAGAGAAGAACGTTCAGGTCAACCGCTTCGAGGTGTCCACTCCATCGCTAAACGAGATCTTTATTCAGGTCGTAGAGAAAGGACGATGAAAAAGACCCGGCTCATCGCAAGACACGAGTTTCTGACCACTATAAGAAGGATCGGCTACATTCTGTTCACCATAAGCTTCCCCGTGCTCACCGCTCTGGGAATACTGGTCTATACAGGGGTGACATACTTGGTGGTCAGCCCTCCTCCAGAGGAACAGAAGATCGGCTATGTGGACTACACCGGCCTTTTCGACGACTTCACCGACAGTCAGGAAGGGGTCGTCTTTGTGCCCTACCCTACAGAGGGACGGGCTATGGATGCTCTGTTTCATGGGAGTGTCACCGAGTATTTCGTAGTGCCCGACTACTACATGGACACCGGGCTGATCACCAGGTATACCACCGCCAGAGAGTTGGAGCTTCCAGTGACGACTATCGCACGGGTGGAGGACTTTCTCGTCGCTAACCTGCTCAGCGGTGAGGTCAGCGAGGAACTGGTGGAGCGGGCGCAGAAGCCGCTGCTGCCGGTTTCGATTCTACTGGACCCAGAAACGGGCCTCATTGCACCGCCGGTGAACATGTTCACCGCCTTTGCCCTGCCCTACGGCTTTGGACTGCTATTCATGATCTCACTCTTCGTCACTTCAGGCTACTTGCTTCAAGGAGTTAGTGAGGAGAAGGAGAACAGGCTCATCGAAATCCTGCTGTCATCCGTTTCAGCGAGGCAGCTCATGACTGGGAAGGTGTTGGGGCTCGGTGCCGCCGGCCTGTTGCAGATCGCCATCTGGCTTCTCACCGCCGTCATCCTCGCCGCCGTCGGTCCAATCTCTGGCCTCAGCATCCCCATCGGAATCATACTCCCATGTATCATATACTTCATCCTCGGCTATCTTCTTTTCGGTACTATGTGGACCCTTCTCGGCTCCATCGGCTCTACCGCCAGAGAGAGCAGCCAGTGGACGATGATCGTGGTTGCGCCGGCTATAGTGCCCATAATGCTGATTGGCCTGTTCGGAGCCAATCCCCATCACGTGGTATTCACCGTGCTCACCCTCTTCCCGTTCACCGCGCCGATAACGGCAGTGATGAGGCTTAGCGCCGGCACGCTGCCCACGTGGGAGTTGCTATTGAGCATCGCCATCCTCATCGCCTCCATCCTGGGAGCGATATGGCTTGCTGCCAGGGTTTTCCGCACATTCCTGCTGATGTATGGCAAGAGACCGAGCTTCGCCGAGATATGGAGATACATCAGAGAAGGCTAACCTGCCTCTTTCGCCCTTTATTGTTATTCTGATCCCGTAGTTTTGTTTCATTCTGAGGGAGCCCTTCGCCGCTGTCATTCTGACCCTTCACTTTGTGAAGGGTCAGAATCTAATACAACTCAGGATAAACTCCGTGCCCGAAGAATCTCTAACCTCCCATGGAGACCCTCCCCTTGCCAGTACTACGAACGAAATCGACCTCGAAAGCAAATGGTGATAGAATAACACAGGCAACACGGGCGAAAAAATGTATGATGTTATCCTCATTGGAGCGGGACACGCCGGCTGAGATGCAGCCCTGGCTGCGGCGAGGATGGGCACCAGAACCCTACTTCTCACCATGAACCTGGATAATGTAGCCCTCATGCCGTGCAATCCCTCCATCGGCGGCCCGGCCAAAGGACACTTGGTGCGGGAGATCGACGCCTTGGGCGGTGAGATGGCGCGAAACGTTGATCGCACCTTCATCCAAATCAGGATGCTGAACACAGGGAAGGGACCTGCTGTTCAGGCACTGCGCGCCCAATCAGACAAGAAGCTATACAGCCTGTCCATGAAGCATACCTTAGAGCGCCAGCAGAACCTCGATGTAAAACAAGCGCTTGCTGAAGAGATCGAGGTGCAGGACGACTCGCTCTGGGTGAAAACGAACATTGATCGCGTATACAAAGGAAAGAGCGTGGTGCTCACAACCGGGACATCGCTTTGCGGTCGAGTCATAGTTGGAGACAAAAGCTATTCGGCAGGGCGGGCCGGGGAGTTTCCAGCGGAACGGCTCTCTGAAAGCCTCCGCTCGCTGGGTTTCACTTTGGGAAGGCTTAAGACAGGAACACCGCCTCGCATTGATGCCAGAACCATTGATTTTGAAAAGACCGTTATCCAACCAGGAAGCGAGATTCCACTCTACTTCAGCCTCTGGGGGCAGCAAGCAAGCAACTCGAGATTTCCATCTCCGAATCCCATCTACCCCCTGGCTCCTTCCCCCTGGAGACCCCAGTTGCCATGTTACCTGATCTATACCAATGAAAGAACCCACGATCTAATACGGAAGAATCTCGACCGCGCCCCGCTGTTTACCGGCCTCATCCAAGGAGTTGGGCCACGCTACTGCCCCTCCATAGAGGACAAGATCGTCAGATTTGCCCACAAGGACCATCACCCCCTTTTCCTGGAGCCAGAGGGGTGGGAGACAAACGAGGTGTATGTTCAGGGGGCAAACACCAGCCTTCCCGAGGATGTGCAACTTGAGATGCTGCATACCATTCCAGCGCTGAAGCAGGCGGAAATGATAAGGGTGGGCTACGCCATTGAATATGATTATGTGCCGCCAAGCCAGATCTCAGCCACATTGGAGACAAAACTGGTTCCCGGCCTGTTCCTCGCCGGGCAAATCAACGGAACCACTGGATACGAGGAGGCAGCAGGGCAGGGGCTTATGGCAGGGATAAATGCCGCCCTCAGGGCTAAAGGGGAAACCCCCCTCCTGGTGCGCCGTGACCAGGGCTATATCGGGGTGATGATAGACGACCTGATAACCAAGGAACTAAGTGAGCCCTATCGGCTGCTTACCTCGCGGGCGGAGTATCGCCTTCTGCTGCGCCAGGATAATGCCGACCTCAGGCTCACCCCACTTGGCTATCAAGTTGGACTCATCGATAGGGATCGTTATGAGGCAGTAGAGGAGAGGCGACGGAAGATTGGTGAGGAGTTCGACCGGCTGAAGAAGAGCTATGTTATCCACTTAGAGCGCAGCATCAATGCC
>CAZZJX010000106.1:0-5455 GCA_964654845.1 uncultured Dehalococcoidales bacterium | reverse complement strand
TATAGGAGCAGAACCCGCTCTTAACCATCTGTTTAAATATTGGGGACCACCTCAGATGCATCAAAGACTTTGGAGCAGGAACCAATCAGACTGGGATTCTTAGAGAAAATACTGGTTGCCTAAATGGATTGACTGAGATGGTACACCAGGGTAGTAATGGCCAGATTGAATTTCCACTAGTTATGGGGTACAACCTAGTCATACTACGACGTATCACATATGATATAATCGTACTAAATATCTTGTCCTGTTACGGAGTGTTTCAGTGTGAGGATAAGAGCCAACCACATACTTTTTTGCATAAATGCACTTACGCTTTTGCTAATTCTGATAATCGCTTTTTTGCCCGATAATGTCTTGAGGATAATCCTGGGTCTGCCGTTCTTACTGTTCTTTCCGGGATACACTTCGCTTTCCGCTTTGTTCCCCAGAAGAGAGAGCCTTAATGACATCGAGCGTTTTGCTTTATCCTTTGGACTCAGTCTTGTCATAGTACCACTTATCGGGTTAGCTTTGAACTATACGTCATGGGGTATCACTCTGAATTCCATCCTCTACTCTCTCTCCGTTGTTGTGGCTATTACTTCAGCAATTGCGTGGTTGAGCCAACGGAGACTACTAGATGAAGAGAAGTTAGCGTTCCATATTGACCTTGCTTCATGGGGTAAGCGAAATTCAGTAGAAAAGATTATATCCATTATTCTGGTATTCGTTATACTTGGTACGATTGGGGCCGTAGTATATACTGTTGCCGTGCCTAAAACGAGCGAGAGATTTACGGAGTTTTATGTATTGAATCTGGAGGGCAAGGCTGGTAATTATCCAACAGAGCTTAATTTGGGTGATACAGAGAACGTAACTCTAGGCATTATCAATCATGAGCAACAGGATGTGAGCTATAAGATTGAAACAAAGATAGATGGAATCGCAGTTAGCACTCTTGGTCCGATAGTTCTTAAAAACGACGGGAAATATGAGGCTATCGCCACTTTCAAACCCCAGGAGGTAGGGAATCATCAGAAAGTAGAGTTCCTGCTATTCAAAAATGAGTTAATCGATCCTTACATGCAGCTTCAAATATGGGTAGATGTGAAGTAGACTTTATGGGAAACTCGGGAGCTTGCTGTTTTAAGGGTAACATATCAACCAAATGAAATTGAAGGAATCTCAACTCTACAGATTCATCGCGGATATCGTCGGAATCATTACGTCCACGGATAGGGCCAGGACACTTGTTCGCGTGCCACTTTATTCCAATGCCCTCTTTTTGGTGATGGTGAGTGTGTCTGGCGCACTGCTCAAATTTGTTTTTCGTAGCCGTTAGTAGCAAGTTTCAGGTGCTGGAAAGCGCTTTTCCAGAAAGCATTATAGCCAGAACATATATCAGTGTATTTAGTACCATATAGAATATTTGATGTGATTGCGAGAATCTTGTTGCCGAACCATCGGTGTTTGGTCATATTCGGTGGACGGCTGTGAGCCAAGCGTGTACCTTTAGCGAGGTCGTATCCATTGAGAAGGGGGGCAATAAATCTATCAATATCCTCAGGGTTGGTCTGACCGTCAGCATCGAGAGTAATAATGATATTACCAGTGGCCTGACTGACCCCGAATTTTATAGCATCACCCTTCCCTTTACCGGACTGATATAGCACTCTAATTTTAGGGCATAGCTTTTTTGCTACTTCAACAGTTGCATCGGTAGAATGTCCGTCAACAAGAAGGACCTCATTTACCGAACCCGGTATTTTAGGTAAAACATAGGGTAGGTTTTCCTCTTCGTTAAGGGCACATATAACTATAGTAATAGCGGGACAAGTTTCTTTTTTCCCCATTCCTTTTTATCAAACCTCTGCTAAATACCCGTCAACTTGCTGGTGGGATATAAGTGGCTCGCCGATAGACAAGGTAAAAGTGGTTGTATTAAACGCTTAGATTCTAGTATAACTGCGGTATGGGGATAAGAAGGATTAAGCATGCCGCATTGTATGTAGTCAGCGAAAGTGGGACAACCTTGAGATCTGTTCATTGCCTAGTCAGCTTCTGATACTCTCCATCATCTCCAGGGCCTTCTGGGCGTCGTCAGTAAACTGTCTTACGGTTTCCCTGGTAAACCTATGGTCTGCCATCTTGTCCAGAAACTGCGGAGGGATAGTGACGACATGGGCGCCAGCCATTGCAGCGTTCAAGATGTCACCAACTGACCTGATGCTCCCGATGACCAGCCGGCTCTTGAAGTTCCATTGCTCTAGCCAGTCCGCTGCCATCCTGATTACCTCGGGTGCATCACCGCCCTCATCAGCAATTCTGCCGCCAAAGATGCTGATATAGCTCGCGCCAGACTTTGCCGCCAGAATCACCTGTCCCAATGACAAGGCGGCCGTAGCGTTAACCCTTATTCCCTCTGCCTCGAGCCTACAAATTACACCATAGCAGGGTGTACCATCCGGCGTAATCTGCGGTATTTTGACGACCATGTTCGGTGCCCAGGACGCAATCCTCTGCGCCTGGGTAATCATTCCGTCAAGATCGTTTGTGGTTACTTCGACACTTGTAGGAAGCGGGTCAACCAGGACAGCGATTGCCTTAGCCCCTCGCTCCAGGTTGTACATGCCATTTTTCAGCATGATGCTGGGATTGGTGGTAACACCATCTATCACTCCCATGCCAAGCCATCTCTCTATCTCACTTACACTCGCCGTATCAATGAAGATCTGCATGCTAAACCTTTCTTTCCGATGATAATCCCGACCGCCTCCGCCAGGTGTGTCGCGACGCCATCCGGCCTCGCATCCAGGTCATCCATCAGTCGACACACATCACACTTCATCCTGCCAAGGAGTATCGTCTGGCATCCGGCTGCTTTCCCAGCCAACACATCTGTCAGGCCATCTCCTATCATCCATGATTTGGACAAGTCTATGTCAAAGTCCCTTGCCGCTCGAAGGAGCAACCCCGGTTTGGGTTTCCGGCATTCACAACTGGTTCTCAGTTCTGCTACCACCGCCTCAGGGTGGTGCAGACAGTAGTACTCGCCGTCAAGGCAAGCTCCTCCTTTGGCCAGCTCTTTTTTCATTCTCTCCTTGATTCTGTCAAAGGCCTCCCGAGACATGTGTCCCTTGGCAATACCCGGCTGGTTCGAGACGAGGACCACCTTGTAACCATCATCACGCAACTGTCGGACTGCCTCAGTAACACCCGGAAGAAGTCTGAACTGGCCCACGGTGAATGGGGAATCGATTATACCATGCTCCTCGTAGTAGACGAGTTCGTTTATCACCCCGTCTCTGTCAAGGAATACTGCCGCCATACTGCTCAATTCTCCGCCAACCTCTCTCTGAGGCAACTGCAGATGAGGTGCTCCAGTAACAGGTGGAAGGACTCAACGTGGGGGGTAGAGTCCACCGGAACAACAATTGAGACATCGGCCAGGTCTTTCATCGCTCCACCATCGAAGCCGCTCAATCCTATCGTCCTGCCCCCATTCTCCCGCATGTAGACCATTGCCTTAAGGAGATTCTGTGACCACGGTCCTGCCTTGTCCTTTCCCGAACCACCATGGACACTGATACAAATGAGGACATCGCCTTTCTGCGCTTTAGTCTTGAGCTGCTCGCTGAACAGGTTGTCAAAACCGTCATCATTGATAAGCGCGAGTACCAGCGGGATATTGTCGTTCAGACACTCCACCTTGAACCCTCTCTTGCCGGGTGGTGCAACAGTCTTCGTCAGGTCACAGGCAAAATGAGTTGCTGTGGAAGCAGAACCGCCGTTACCGCATGTGAAAACGTTATTGTTTTTCTTCCACGCATTAAAAAGGAGAGCAACGGCCTTATCTACGTCGGCTATTGAGAGCTCTCTGACAATCCTCGCTGCCTCTTTAAGATAGTCTTCAATGTATTGACTGCCCTTCACATGTATTGACTGCCCTTCACATGTATTGACTGCCCTTCACATGGCTTCCTCTACGTATCCACCAGAATCTTGGTGCCCTCCATGTCAAACCGGAACCTTTCCCATCTCAGACCGCGTTGCAGCATAGCCTTAATAACACTGTGCTTGTGACTGTTTTCGCAGTAGAACATTAGGAATCCGCCGCCGCCAGCCCCGATAAGCTTCCCACCAGCCGCACCGTTCTTTCGCGCAAGCTCATAATATTCGTCGATACAAGCGTCAGACATATTCTTGGAACGCTTCCTCTTTATCTCCCAGTGGGTATGGAGAAGCTCCCCAAATGCATTTGGCTTTCCATTCTCCAGGTACTTCCTCATCTCGAGGCCGATATCCTTGATGCGGTGAAGATTGTTGATCATGTCAGGGTCGTCCTGTTTGGACTTGGTGTCCTGTTCGATAAGTATCTCAGAGGCACTCCTTTCCTTACCCGTGAAAAAGAGAAGAACATTGGTCTCCATCTGGTCAATCGTCTCACGCGAGACCCTCAGGGGCTCCACAAAGACTCTTCCATTCTTCTCGAACGTGAGACAGGTCAGCCCGCCGTAAGCAGCCATGTACTGGTCTTGCTTACCGATAGGTTCCCCTAGCATGTCGATCTCTATATGGCAGGCTTCTTCGGCAAGCTGACAGTGGCCTACGAAGTCCCGCTTGTATGCGTGCAGCGCGTTCAGTAAGGCAACAGTGAAGCTGGAAGAGGTACCCAGGCCGCAACCGGAGGGAATGTCCGCCGTGGAGTGCAGTTCTATCGCACTGTCAATTCCAAGAAGCATGAGCGCCGCTTTGAAAATCCTGTGCTCTATTTCGTCAATACTGTCTCTGATCTCTGCTTGAGAGTAGCTAAGGCGGATACTATTGTAGAACCTGTGATTGGCCAGGATGCTGCAGTACTTGTTGATCCCGCCAGCAATCAGAAACCCTCCGTGTTTAGAGTAATAAGATTCCAGGTCCGTTCCCCCACCACCGAGCGTAATCCTGGATGGAGCCCTTGAGAGTATCATGCTGCACTCCCGACAAACTTCCTGAAGTCTTTGAGTCCCTGTGGAGAGCCTATCTCGTAGAAGCGTTGTTCGACCTCGAAGGCCAGCAGGTCCTCCGTGGCAATAAGTCCACGAAAGATGTCTCCCAGCGAGTAAGACCGACCCTCTGGAATCATGTCCAAGACCTGTTTCCTGAAGACGTTAACTCCGTAGTCAATATAGACCATGTCCTCTGTTTTTGCTTCCTTATCATACCGAGTGACGATCCTTCCGTTGAACGCAGTGTTGCTGCTGTCGAATCGGTCGTAGTTCCTGTAAACTGTCATCAAAGCCAACCTATCCTTAGAAAGAAAATAGCGTATTACTCTGCCAAAGTCAACAAAGACGTACGAATCCCCATACAGCGTGAAAAATGGGTCAGTAAGCAGAGGTTCAGCCTTCCTGAGAGCACCAGCAGTACCGAGGGGCGGCTTCTCAACGCTGTACCGGATATGCATCCCATACTTCTCGCCGTTTCCGATACA
>CAZZJX010000105.1:0-5486 GCA_964654845.1 uncultured Dehalococcoidales bacterium | reverse complement strand
AAGCCCCCTGGTCATCCTATCAGGTGAAGGGAACCTTCGAGGGATTTCAAAGGTCGGGGTTGCTCTATGACATGGCTCAGACGCTATCTAAAGAATCACCCCAGTTGAGGGGAAAGGTCTATTTCTACATAAAGCAGGTAGGGGTCATAAGGGTTGAGGAGGTCTATCTTTCGCAGGTGCCGATACCAGGCAAGCGGATAGCCTGAGTTCAAGAAGTAAACAACTCTTCAAGCTCTCCAGGCTTTCATGTTTAACCTGACAGACTTGTATTTCACTCCATCCACAATTACTCCGCAAAGATGCGTTTTGGCTGCCCTCTTAATCTTTGATTCAATTATTGTTGTGCAAGGGCGAGCACTACGCCGAAAAGCATGCCCGAATCTACTCGCTGCAATGAACACAGCCGATGCTGTCCGGCCAAAGCTAAGTTCAGCTCTCGTCTTTTGGGTCTATTGCCCCTGGCTGCTCACTGGAGAAATCAAAATCGCGCATCTTTCTTGATTTGAGGCCTCGCTCGAGGTCCTCCTCTTTCAGATAGTAGCCGAAATGTACGGCACTTATATTTTCCTCTCTGTACTTTAGAGGAAGATCCTTCGCCAACTCCTCTTCTGAGACCTCAACACCCACCATGGCCATTAGTCGCCCCAGCGCAATCATGTTGCCAAAGATCTCTTTGCCGAATTTCTCTATGCCAAGCTTGCCAAAGTCGATTTCCTCATCGGTGCAAAGGCCAGTATCGCACACCGTCTTCTCTGCTCGTAGTCCCTCTGCCTTGTCTGATAGCTTGAGCAGAATGTCAGCCTCGTGAATCACAGGGTTGGCGATAGGTTCTCTATCGAATACAAGGTAGGCTACGCTCATAGCACCCCTCACCGATGAGTCATAATCGTACAGCAGGCTAACCTCATAACCAAGGTTGGCCAGCAATGTTGCCAGGGTATGGGAAATTACCCGCACCCCCTGGCCGCCCTCACCCGAAATGATTACCTTTCCCATCTGTAGCTCCTTCTTATCCTTTATAGACCACGCCGATTTCATTGGAATCCAGGGTCTCCACTCCCTCAGAGGCTCTCTTATACGTTTTACGGAAGTGCAACAACATTTCATATGCGGAGTTGAACCCCAACCTGCGCCCATTGTTTTCGATGCACTGGCTGATGATGTCAATGAAGGCAAAACCAGGCCAGGCGATAGCATCCTTTATACAGTTGCGCAGGTGAAGCTGATGATATACAGTCGTTCTGGCGTAGAAATACCTGGCACCGGACTTCATCAGGTTTTGCAGGTTTACCGGGTCATAAAGTGCCCCGGCCGGAGAGCTGACTGTTTTGGTGTCACGTGGTGTTGTTGGTCCTGCTTGGCCTCCGGTTAGACCATAGACCTGATTATCGTTGCACAGCACAGTCAAGTCTGGGTTGCGTCTGGCAGCATGAAATAGATGGTTACCACCAATGCTGGCTAGATCACCGTCACCAGAGACAACGATCACCTTAAGGCGCGGGTTCACCAGCTTCACTGCCTCGGCTACAGGCAAGGTGCGGCCATGCAGGGTGTAGACGCCATCGACATTGAAGTAGCCAGCCAGCCGTCCTGTGCATCCCACCCCGGAGATAACGGTGGAATTTGTATGATCAAGGCCGAGTTCATCCATGACCATAGCTAGTTGAATCATTATCTGCCCGATTCCGCAGCCTGGACACCAGGTAGTGGGGAAACGCTCCAGCTTGAGAAGATCCTTGAACATCAGGACACCTCCCTTCCCAGTTTTTCGCTCAAACCTTTCCTAGCCAGATCAAGGTTGATCCTTCCACCGAGGAGCGGTACCTTGATTACATCTCGCTTAAGTTCACGCTCAACCAAACAGGCATACTGGCCGTCATTGGCTTCTATGACCACGATCTTGTCGTAGCCTTGAGCGTGTTCCCGAAGCTCATCGCCCAGCATGGGGAAGATGCGTATCGGTCGAAACATGGCGAATTGAGAAGCAAGCGGCGCTATCACCCTCGACACTATACCGCAGGAAATCAGCAGCGTATCGCTCGAATTATTCCCCTTGAACTCAAAGCTATTGTAACGAGCAGCTACCTTTTCATGTCGAGCCTTGACTTTGGAGAGCCACTCTTTGTATACCAGCGCATCAGCAGTACGCGGGTTGCCTTCCTCATCGTGAGCCAGGCCGGTAAAAAACCTCTTGCCTGTCCCCAGGGGTGGCCTAGTTCGAGGGACAACTTCCACCTCAATGGAATCAAGATCCACCACCTCGTTCAAATGGCCGACAAATCCATCGCTAAGCAGAACAACAGGCGACAAAGATTCTTCTGCGGCATTAAAGGCGGCAACAGCATAACGATAGCACTCCTCAACGGAGTTAGGATAAAAGGCCAGAGGATAGTAGTCGCCGCTGCTGCCATAGTGTGTCTGCACAATATCCTGCTGAGCTGGCATGGTCGGCATCCCCGTAGCTGGTCCAACCCGTTGAATGTTGACAAACACCGTCGGCACCTCGACCTCGTGACCATAGCCAATAGCCTCCTGCATTAGGGTAAAGCCCGGTCCTGAGGTAGCAGTAAAGGACTTGGCACCAGCAAGCGAGGCGCCAATAATAGCATTGGCTGCAGCTAATTCGTCCTCACTCTGGATGAACTTGAAGTCTGGGTCGCGAGCGGCGTGTTCAGCAGCCAGGACCAGTACCTCCGATGAAGGACTGATAGGATAGCCAGCAAAAAAACTAGCACCTGCTTTGAGTGCACCGAGGAAGACAGCTTCACTACCTTGAACCAGCCTCTTCATCGCCGCCCCTCTCTGGACCTCGGCTCGATGACCTCGATAGCCAGGTCAGGGCAAAGCCTCTGACAGAGGCCCGTCTGGTCACAGCCATCTAGCTGGATGATAGCATCATCACGTAGAACGAGCGCTTGCCGGGGACAGGCCTCCACACAAATGTGGCAGCGTTTGCACCAGTATGGATTCCATCGGATCTTGGTATAATCAATCCACTTGGTTACTACTGTAGTCATCGGAGCATTTTCTCCTTTCCCGTCAATTTGTGCCTCTTCCTACTGAGATAAGTCTGCACCCAAAATCACACCTCCTCTACCTTTTCGCCTTTTTTTATCTCTGCGGCTAAGGCAGTATCACCTGTAGAAAGAACGGAGAGGATCTCCAACGCCCGCTTCCGAGCCGCTTCCCAAAGCTGGTGACAGATGGACTGTTTTTCACTGTCGAGAAAAGAGCGTAGTTCCGTTGCCATCTCACCTGCCCTGGCATAGCGATGTTCCTCATTTAGAGCTTTGTGTCCCTGTAGCTTCCTGGGACCTTCGCTACCTCCCTCGGCAAAATGCCAGTCCTTGAAGGCAACTCCACAGCCCACCCTGAACAGCATACTTCCCAGAGATGTGGCCACCGGGGGAATGCCACACTCTAGAGAGAGCCTGGTCTCCTCCCACCCTTCACTCTCATATTCCACCATGATGTGTCCCCCGGGAGGAATCAAGCCTGAGAGGTAATGAAAAAGGCTCTTTAGGTCCCTTTCTGAGATAGAAATCTCTCGTTCTCGGAAACTGAGCTTTCTGGCGACACTCATGACCTCTATCCAGTTATAGCTTGGATATAGACCGGAGTGGTGCAGAGCCAGTAGTAGAGGCTGACTTGTTTCGCCACTCCTGTCCCTCAATGTTATTTGGAAATAGCGAGCCCCAAAACGATTTTTGGGCCCCAGCACTATTTCTAGAGTTGCATCAGCAAGTGGCTTGCCCTCAAGTTGAGCTAGAGGATAATTGCTTCCTCGGGCGCTACTCCACTTATTCGCCTCCATACATGGCTCCGTTAAGGCGAATTTCAAACAAATGATTCTTTAAACACCGTATCTTCTTATCGGCTCACTGTTGATGAATCTGTCGTATACCGGTGTCAAGCCTGGCCCCAAGCCTAATCAGTGGTTATAGGAAAACCGGCAGCAACCCATGCTTTCACGCTTCCCAGGACATTGTATACCTGCGGGTAGCGAGCCCGAAGCAAGATACTTGCACCAAGCCCAGCACGGTGTCCAACGTTGCAAATCACAGCTATCGGCTTATCCCTGGGTATTTCAGCAAGTCTCTGTTCAAGATGCCCGACATATATGTGATATGCCCCCTTAATATGTCCAGATTCCCACTCGTCTTGCCCTCTGGTATCCAGAACAATCAGTTCTTCACCCCGGTCTATCATGTCTTTGAGTTGGTGCACTGAAAGCAAGGGAAGGTTCTCGATGGGATACCCGGCATTATACCAGCCCTCGATGTCATCTTTGAGATAGCCAATAATCTGGTCATAGCCAGCACGTATCAGGTAGCGAACCGCCCTCTCCAGATGGCACTGGTCCTCTAATACTAGAAGAATAGGTTTGTCATAAGATAGCATCCACCCGGCAAAGATGGGCAGTCCTTCAAGCCAGATACTGTAGGACCCCATGATGTGAGCACCACCAAAGGCAGCTGGCACACTGGTATCAACAACCATGGCTCCCTTTTCTATCTCATCCCTGAATTCCGCCGGTGTGAGTGGTGCAGGAACGGGCATACATCTTAAGAGGGGAGGACCTTCAAGGTTATACTTTTCCATCTGACGGAAGTAATAAGGCCTCTCCATGTGCTCAGCTACTTTGTGCTTGATAAAGTCATCTCTATTCTTTTTAAGCAGCGGGTTTTGGGCTCTCTCTATACCGAGTGTGCTTTCGTCCCTGTCGGCAATATTCAGACCACATACTGAGCCTGCGCCATGAGACGGGCACATTATAACCCCATCACTCAGGGGAAGGAGCTTATTAAAGATGCTGTCATAGAGATTTGAGGCAAGCCTTGGAGCCTCTTCGGGACCATGTAGGTCGGTTCGCCCGACGACGTTCACGAATAGCGTATCTCCAGTAAACACCATTACTGTATCGTCACCAGAGGAGAGATCGGCCACAGCGTAGGACATGCTCTCGTCGGTATGTCCCGGGGTATGGATGGCAGTTAGCCTAAGCTTGCCAATCCGAAATTCCTGCCCGTCTATCAGGGTATTACCATATTTCCAGTCCATCCCGGGACCGTGGTGAATTTGGGCCCCGGCGAAGTTATTCAGTTCTATAGAGCCAATTACATAGTCTTCATTACGGTGAGTCTCGAAAACATGCCTGATTTTCAGGCCATGCTGCTGAGCCAGGTCAATGTATATCTGGCAATCGCGCCGAGGGTCAATCACAGCGGCATCGCTTTCCGAGCCAATCAGGTAAGAGTTGTGTGCTATTCCCTCTGATTTTATGCGCACAAAAATCATCTGTGTGCTTCTTCCTCATTCATTGCCGGACGATTTCCGCTATCCACTTAAGTAGAATATCAGCGTGATTTCGTTCCTCCAAGGCCAATTCGTGGAGTAATGTTTTGGCGGCTGGGTTCTCTACGAATGTCGAAGCCCGCTTGTAGAAGTCATACGACATGTATTCCTTCTCCAATGCTATCTCCAGT
>CAZZJX010000104.1:2707-5500 GCA_964654845.1 uncultured Dehalococcoidales bacterium | reverse complement strand
CGTCATCAAGCAACAGGGCTGCCTGCTCACCACAGCCGTACTCGGCTTCCATCCACCCAATCCACCAGTCGTAGACCTCCCGCTTCATCACTCGCAGTCTCTCCTTCTCCGACTCGGGCCAGTCGATGATCTCCATGCCCAAGTTGGTGACCTCTTTATTCCAGAAAAGATAGTTGAGTGCATCGTTACCCTTAGACTGGCGGATACCGAACCAGTAATCGGTCAACTTGATGAGTGCGTACGCGTCCTCAGGTCGCAGCCTGGTGAGGAGATCATCCCTGGCGACCCACACGGGCATGGCATTGCCTATGCCACCAACCTTAACGATATACCCCGGGTCGCCCGCCTCATGCCAGCCGAATAAGATGGGAAGGGTTATGTCCAGAGCGGAGCAGTCCAGTGTGCCCTTCTGCAATGCCTCATAGCAATCGTTCCACGGAAGCGTAATCGACAATGCTCCAAGCTTGGAGACGAGCTGCTCCATTGATTTACCCGAGGTCATGATGGTCGTGCCCTTAAAGTCCTCTATAGTGTTGATGGGCTTATATGGTGAGAAAACGACGTACTTCTCACGGCCATTAGCGCTGACGCTGATCATGCCCCTCTCTTCGTATTGCGGCAAAAAGTATTTATCATAGGCATACCAGTGAACCTGATAATTCATCTCCAAGCTGTCCATGTCCAGCGGGAGGTAGAAGACAAGCTCCAGTGGTATCCATTCCGGCTGGTAGCTGGGAATAGTCCATCCTATCTGGGCTATCCCCGCATCGATGGCGTCGAAGGCCAAATTTTCCTTGAACAGAGTCTCTGAAGGGTAGAACTCTATGTCGAGCCTGCCCTCGGTTACCGTCTCAACGGCCTCCTCCCATTTGTATGCGCTGTCATTGGCAGCAGGCGCCCCCCAATAACCCGGCAATAGAGGATACGTTCGACCGGCTTTGATCTTGATGGTCTCATTGCCCGCGGAACTCCCGTCTCCACCACAGCCGGCAAGAGCCAGGACCGCCACTGCTGAGACAATCATCAATACCGCTAAGGCAATTTGTATTCCTTTTCTTCTCTTTCTCACTTCTTACCCTTTCTACGATTTGCAATACCGCGTGTTTTGACCCATCATCGCTTTGTCAACAGGGTCGTATTACAACATCACCTCCCTATCTCCCAGTTTCGTTTTCCCTCCCCTCCCCTCTTAACAATGCCCTCCGCTATATATCTCCATTTAACACTAGCGGCAATCACATGTCATCGGCCTTTATGCCTATCTTTATCTTTGCTTTAACGCAATAAGCCCAGCCGTCTGGCTGACCGTTTAACTCGAGGTCATCTGTGAGCCCGGCGATGGCGAGAAGGCAGTGCATTTGGCGAGCCAACTTCAGCCTGACGTGGTCATCATGGATGTCGCCATGCCGAAACTAACCGGCATCGAAGCTACTAGACAGATCAAGGCGTTTTTGCCCTCGGCAGCGGTGCTCATACTCACCGGGTATGATTATGACGAGTATATTTTTAGACTGATGGAGGCAGGCGCTGCTGGCTATCTGCTAAAGGATGTGAGCGGCAACGAGCTAATCCATGCTATTCGAGCAGTCTACGCCGGTTAGCCAGTCCTTCACCCTGTAGTCGCTCGTAAGTTGATGAGTCGCTTTACATCCGAGGCTGGCAAGACTACTAGAGTTTCACACTTATTGACGTAGCTCCTACTCGTTCACATCATTAGTGACATCTGACCCTGTCCTTGTCGTTTTAACCAACTCATCCACCCCGAAATGCACTTCTGGGGAACATCCTCCGACAAGCTCAGGACGAACGGAATAGCCCTACCCAGACCAGAGGCCGTCTGCATGGGAACTAGAACTTGAGGCAGTTGTATTGCCTTTGCCTTGATTCCAAGCCAATGAAATAATTGGCCAGTCTGTTCAATAGAAGATAGAAAGGGCGTGAGCGGTATGAAGAGACCTAGCTCTTCTTGCCCACCGGAATTACATATAGCGGTGCCACATCCCCAGGCATGCCTACAATATCTCTTACGCTATCATCATAGAAGGCACCGATGGTCACCGTGCCCAGGTCCAAGGCAGTTGCCTGAAGATAGACATTCTGGGCAGCATGTCCCGCCTCCATGTGCACATATCTGATGCCCCGTTCGCCATACTTCACTTTTGTTCTCTCGTAAACAGCAGCGATGACAATATCTATAGCTCCATTCTGCACCGAGTCCTGGTCAAGGGCAGCTTCAGCCAGTTCCGCCCTGACATCACCGTCCTTAACCTTAACCAGTTCGTGCCCATCAGGCCGGTACTGATACACGCCAAGTGTAAGGTCCTCAACATCGCCTACCACCAGATAGACCTCGAGCGGATACAGTGCCCCTGCCGATGGTGCAGTGCGGCCTCCCCATGCCTCCGTTATCCCCTGGGCTGCCCATAGAAGCTGAGAGACCTCTTCCAGACTCAATGCTTCATCGGTATAGTCCCTTATCGATCTTCTATGGAGCAACGTCTCTTCCAGTGATACGTCGCTGGTCAACCTTACCTCAGGTAAGCTGACTGGCTCATAATCAAGTGGCCCCGGTGTGGGCGTTGCCGTAGGCCCTGCGCAACCAGTGAGAATTAGGAGAGCCAGCAAAAGGAGCAAATTCCGTTTCATCTCTCACCTCCAAAACCACGTTTGAGTCGGTGAAATACAAATAGCGCCTGCTGATAGTATGACAGCCGCCTTCAATTTTACAATTGTCCGCATATAATCCCCCTACATCCCCCTTTACAAAGGGGGATTATTTTATGTTATTGATAA
>CAZZJX010000104.1:0-2607 GCA_964654845.1 uncultured Dehalococcoidales bacterium | reverse complement strand
AAGCACCCACACCCTCCCCCCTTTTGTAAAGGGGGCAAGGGGGATTACGCTGCTTCACAATAAAAACCTATAAGCTCATCATTTCCCATATCCAATCCCCCTAAATCCCCCTTTGCAAAGGGGGACTATTTTTATGGTACATATAGGCCTGTTGAGCGTCGTGGTCAAGCCAGCGAGCGAGTTGACAGATGGCCTTTTGCAGTCTACAATTTGCAGTCACGCATTTGTCTCAGATGAAAGAATAGAGTTAGCAATCAAGGAGGTGATCAATGTCGGAGGAACAGATATCCTATCCGGTCTCTATTATTGGTGAACTCACCGAACCGCCGGGTCGCGGTTGGTGGCTCATCAAGTGGCTGCTGGCACTACCACATTACATCATATTGTGGTTCTTGTGGATAGCCTTCTTTGTGGTAAGCGTTATAGCCTTCTTCGCTATCTTGTTCACGGCGAAGTACCCAAAGGCACTGTTTGACTTCAATGTAGGGGTTATGCGCTGGCAATGGCGCGTAGGATTCTACACCTATCAAGCCCTGGGCACTGACATGTATCCACCTTTCACCCTCAAAGCGGGGGGCTACCCTGCTGATTTGGAGGTGGTCTATCCAGAAAGGCTTTCCCGCGGGCTTGTCCTGGTGAAGTGGTGGCTATTGGCTATTCCGCAGTACATTGTAGTTGTTTTGTTTCAGGGAGGTGGGGGCGGTAACAATAGCGCAGGCTTGGTTCCTGTTCTCACCATCTTTGCCGGAGTAGTATTACTATTCAAAGGCAGGTATCCTGAGGACATTTTCAAGTTTGTTGTAGGCATGAATCGCTGGACGTACCGCGTGTACGCCTATGCGTCGCTAATGACAGACCGATACCCGCCGTTCCGCCTTTGGGACTAGCGCTCGACCCAGCCCGAACAGCTTGGCGTGGCTCCTTTAGCGGCCAGCGCTTTCAATTGATGCGGCGGTCAAACAGCCTTTTCATATCCTGTCAATCCGTTCTTTCGCAATAGATGATTTATAGCACATCCGTACCGGGCTGTTGGCAATTGCCCCACAATTTGTACAGGTATGCCACTTTGAAATCACAGACGAACCTGTGTCCATATACCTGTTATAGCCGCAGCCTCAACAGACTGTTTGCTATGACTATGGTGGCACGCAACAGAAAACCATAAAGTTGGGTAGCCCAAGAAGACTTATACCGTAATGGACGTGCCAATTGTACACCTTCCCTCGTCAACGAATAGTTATTGGTGAAAGCGCCAGGTTTATGCTACCATTGCCTTGTCCACCAGTCTCTACTGAAAGGGGGTAGAAGATGGGCCTAAAGACCAAGGAAGAATACTTCGACAGCCTGAGGAGGCTGAACCCAAGGTTGTTTATGTTCGGTGACCAGGTAAAAAGCGTGGTTGACCATCCCATAATCAAGCCGTCGGCAAACTCGGTAGCCACTACATATGAGCTGGCTCAAAAGCCAGAGTATGAAGACCTGCTTATAGCCTCGTCACACCTGAGCAGAGAGAGAATCAACCGTTTTGCCCATATTCATCACAGTCGGGACGACCTTATTAAGAAGATAAAGATGCTAAGGCTGCTAGGACAGAAAACGGCTACCTGCTTTCAACGCTGTGCCGGGATGGATGCCTTAAATACCGTATCGGCGGTCACCTTTGAGATAGACCAAGAGTGTGGCACTGACTACCATCAAAGGTTTAACGCTTTCTTAAGCTACGTCCAGAAAGAGGATCTGGTTTGTTCAGCAGCTATGACCGATCCCAAGGGCGACCGTCGCCTAACCCCGAGCCAGCAGAAGGACCCAGATTCATACTTGAGGGCCGTGGATGAAACGGCCAACGGGATCGTTGTACGTGGCGCCAAGCTGCATATAACCGGCGCACTGAATTCACACGAGATAATCGTTCTCCCCACCAGGGCTATGAGGCCCGAGGACAGGGACTACGCCGTGGCCTGCGCCATACCCAGCGACAGCAAGGGAGTTTCGTATATCTACGGTCGCCAATCAAGCGATACCCGCAAGCTGGAGGGTGGAGAGATCGATGTAGGGAATCCAAGTTTTGGGAGTCAAGAGGCATTGATAGTATTCGATGATGTCTTCGTCCCTAAAGAGAGGGTTTTCATAATGGGGGAGCATCAGTTTTGTACCCGAGTAGTAGAGGTGTTCGGCTCTTATCATCGAAGTAGCTATGGGGGTTGTAAATCGGGGCTGGGCGATGTTCTCATCGGTGCCGCGGCACTCATTGCTGACTACCAGGGGACATCACAGGCAGCCCATATTAGGGACAAGCTGGTCGAGATGACTCATTTGAATGAAACGCTCTACGCCTCGGGCATAGCCTGCTCGGCTGAGGGCTATGAGCTTCCCTCCGGCGGCTATCTTGTCAATCGCCTGCTGGCCAATGTCTGCAAACTGCACGTGGGCAGATTTCCCTTCGAGATAGTTAGACTGGCCCAGGACATAGCCGGCGGCCTGATGGTCACCTTACCCTCGGAAAGGGATTACAAGCATCCTGAGTTAGGTGACTTGTTGCAGAAATACCTGCAGGGTGTGCCCGAAATAGCAACAGAGGCCAGGGTGCGCATTCTGAGACTGTTGGAG
>CAZZJX010000103.1:0-5503 GCA_964654845.1 uncultured Dehalococcoidales bacterium | reverse complement strand
TCCACCAGGGCGAGACTTTCCGTCTCACCTTCTCTCTCGAGAACCAGAGTCCATTACTTTATGAAAACGTGTACGTGTTCTGCCACTCCGTCAGCAACGACAGTGAGAGCTGGATTCAGCCCGCGCCTGGTTGGTCAAACGAGGTTACGCTGGCTCCCGATGCCACCGCCGAGGTGACTGTGGACGCCATAACAAGCAGCGACCAACAACTCGGCGACTACACTCTTGAGTACCATGTGCGCTATAAATACGACGGCACAGAATACCACTCTGAGCACTACTACCACACCGTGTCCGTCACGGCGGCTAACGACGACATCAGAGCGACAGTGTCCCCGGATGCCTTCAGCCCAGGTGAATCGGGGCAGTTCACCTTCCTCCTTGAGAACCACAGTACATCCTCCTACGAGGACGTGTATGTCTTCTGCTACTCCGTCGACATGGGAGGTGAAACGTGGACCCAGCCGGTGAACCAGGCTTCCACAGAGATTACCATGGCCGGCAGTGCAACTGCAGAGGTGACGGTGGACGCCGAGGCAGCCGGTGACCAGTCTCCGGGGACGTACACCCTCAGCTACTACATCCACTTTACAGGAGAAGGTGACAGAGAATTCGAGACGCGCTATGAGGAGCTTGTAACGGTTCAATAGCAACTGGGGCGGCGAGAACACTGAACATCGCCTCGGGACAAGTCACGTTGGCAGCGATGGACGGGGACTCAGCCTTGGCAATAATACAAAGAATCCCTGCCACAATCCGAAATGACTACGTACGGCAGGGATCTTCTTCGAGCAACGCCGAGCCTACGGTGAACTCGGCTCCCTGTTTATCGATATCTGTTACACCACTAAACAGGGCCTAGTGCTGCGATTTTGTCAGAAAACTCATTCACTGCGCTTTGTAGCTTTGCCCCGTCACCTGTCGAAGCCCACTCTAATGCTAACCTCTCCGGCTCTATTCCAAGCTGCTGGAGCATATTCTGGAGCAGTTTTACCCTTCGCATCGCCTGATAATTACCAGCCAGATAGTGGCAATCCCCATTCCCACATACAGTAAGCATCACCCCATCTACTCCTAAACTAAAGGCTTTGAGGATAAAGGAGGGGTCTACCTTCCCTGAGCACATGGTTTGGATCATCTTGGTCTTGGCTCCCGATCCTGAAGTGCCGACTAGGTCTGCCCCGGCATGCAAAGACCAGTTGCAGTAAAAAACGACGACTTTAGGCTCGAAACCGCCTGCTTTGCCTCTTCCAAACAACCTTCGCCCAGACTCCTTCATAGCTTCTCCTCTCTTACTATTTGTCTCGCAATGAATGGTATCCTATCTCTTATTTCTTGTGTGCACCCTTCGCCAAAGGTTGAATTATCCTTTACCTCTATCGCATATATACTGACGGACTGGGGCATTTTGTATCTCAGTCCTTCCCCCACTTCAAAGACGGAGGCAAGATCGACACCATGAGAGCAGGATAAATCCATAGTGCCACTAAAATCACCCCGCTCAAGCTTATACAGGTCTCCCGGTTTCCCCTTTTCGGTTTTAATGGAGTCGATGATAACGAGCTTATCACAACCCACTATGTGGTCTAGTAGCGCCAGTCCAGCTTCACTCGTCTCAATCACCTCTAAACCGGGATTCTCCTCCCCGATCCTCTGGGCGATTTCAATGCCTACGCCGTCATCGGTGACTATTGGATTTCCAAGCCCCAAAATAAGTGTCTTCATATTCATACCGTTGCAATAGCACTCTCTACGGCCTCCACCAATCCGTCCTTTATGCTACGTGCACCGGCCGGGCAGGCGACCACACATAGACCACATCTCTTGCACTTGTCGTCGTCTATAACCGATACCAAATCCTCACCACGCTTCTCCAATTTGGTAGCATCATACCGACATACGGCAACGCAAATTCCACACCCGCTACACAAGTCGTCATTAACCTCTATTGCCGGTATCTCAGGTTGACGTTCCAGTAGCACGCATGCTTTACAGCTCAGACAAGGACCACAATAGAGGCACCTTTTAGCCTCTTCTACCGCTTCCTCCAGGGTGAACCCTTTTTCAAAAGGCTCAAAATTAATCCTTTCTTGAGCTGGTGCCCATATCAGTTTTGGCTGAAGCTTGTAATCCATCAACTGCGGAATAGCCGCACTTTCAAACTCCTTCTCCCTCCCTGCCTTCAGGTCTTCACCCTTTATATAGCGGTCTATAGACTCTGCTGCGATTATCCCGTCCCTCATCGCCTCGGCGGCAAATCCTATCTGCTTTACATCGCCCCCGATAAAGATACCTTCTCGGCGATTGCTCATCAGGGTAAGCGGGTCGAAATCAAGCCGGCCTCGCTCATCCAGCAGACCCCCCCGCTGGAATAAAGTCCTCTCTGGACCCTGCCCAATGGTAACCAGCAGCACATCGCCCTCAAGATATATCACATCATCGCGATCAAACTGGGGATTAAATCCACTTTCGTCGAAGACCGATGTGCACCGCGGGCATTTTATCTTCTTAAACTTTCCGTCTTCTCCGATTATCTCTTCAATACCCCGTGAATATATTATCTTGATTCCCTCTTCCGTTGCGCCGACTATTTCTTCCTCATCGGCAGGAATGCCATCTTTGGAGGACTTATCCTCACACTCAAGACAGACAAGAGAAACGTCCCCACCGAGGCGGCGCGCGGTTCTGGCCACATCGAAGGCGACGTTGCCACCCCCCACTACGATCACCTTCTTGCCTTTGAACAGGTCGGCGGCAACCTCTGTCTCGTTTACATTGTAGAGCAAATTCAACCCGAATATGACGCCCAACAGGCGCACATCCGCTACCAACTCCCGTTCCATGGTAAGCTGTCTCGGGGAAGGGGTGCCAGTGGCAATGAACACCGCTCGGTAGCCCTCCTTCTCGAGTTCATCCAACGTTTTGCCGTCCTCACCCATTCTTACCTCGAAGTTAACTTCTATATGAGCGATCCTTATCAAGTTATTCAAAGCAGTATCTAATATATCCCTCGGAAGGCGATACTTGGGGATCCATCTCAGAGCACCCCCTAGTTGTGAGCTTCTTTCCAGGATCGTCACTTGGTAGCCCTTCTTACTCAACTCGTAGGCACACATTAAACCACCGGGGCCACCCCCAATTACAGCGATCTTCTCTTTGGTGGGAGCAGCCATCGGAGATTTGGTCTCCAGATAAGGGAGATACTTATCGTTGATGAACCGCTTGAGCATCGTCCTCCTTACCGACCCGGTCTTGTCTTTGTAATTGCATTCCTTTTCACAAAGACCGCAGATGTAACCACATACTGTGAAAAGGGGGTTCTTTTCGTAGATTTCATCACCGATATCAATTATCTGCTGGTATGCTGCCCCCGGATCTAGAGGAAGGTGCGAAATCATCACATTAGTGCGCTGAATATCTTCCCCAACAGGGCAAGCTATCTGACAGGGAGGCAGGTATACTTTACCACTGTCTTCAAGTACTACTTCCTCAATCTGGGCAGCTTGCTGCTCCTTATTCACCTCTCATTAACCTCCTTACCAAATATCCCTTGGAATCATAGACATTAACCTCAAGCGGCATCCTACCTGGGAGTGAATGGGTGGCACAGGCATGACAGGGATCATAGGCCCTAAATGCCATCTCAATCATGTTTAGAATCCCATCAGGAACTTCGCCATTGTGTATGAGCGACTTGGCTGCTTTCTCAATGGACATGTTAATAGCGGCCGAGTTGTTCTGCGTGGCAACAATCAGATTGGCTTTAGTAATGATCCCCCTGTCATCAGTCTGGTAATGATGTATAAGGGTTCCTCTTGGAGCCTCCACTACTCCTACCCCTTCTTTCGGAGTCTGAGTAGGCAGATTCACTATGTCCGGCGAGGTAATCTCGGGGTCACGGGCAAGCTCCAGCACCCGCTCAGAAGCATAAAGCGCCTCAACCAATCGTGCCCAGTGGTAAGCCAGAGTTCCATGAACCGGCTTTCCCCCCAGCGTGGCATACATCTTCTCATATGCCTCTTGAGCCAATGGTGTTGCCATCCCATCGGACGCATTAAGCCGAGCCAGTGGCGCTACCCTGAAGACCCCGCTGTCTTCCCCATCGACAAAGCCTTTCCAGCCAATATTCTTGAGATAGCAAAACTTCCCGTAGGTCCATGGCTCGACATGCTCCCTGATATGATCCAGGTAGTCCTGGACCTTGAACTTGGCAAACTCTTTTCCGTTAGGGTCAACCACTCTAATGAGGCCGTCGTAGAAGTTTACCTTGTTATTATCGTCCACCAGCCCCATATAGTATGTCCTGTGCTTATACACATCCCCGGTTATGAGGTCAACATATTCTTTGTTCTTGAGCACAATGTTATCAAAAAGCCCGAGGGCCCACTTACAGAAATCCACTGCATATTCCCCCGTCTCTATGATTGTCTTGCGCTCCTCTTCGCTGATACCTTTCGACACCCCTCCAGGCAAACCACAGCTAGGCTGAATAGGCTTTCCCCCAATTATCCTCAGAACCCCCCTCAACCTCTTCCTCACCTCTATGACTTTTCCGCCAGCTTCCATCCCAGCCTTGGCAACAACTCCCAGGATGTTTCTTTCTGCGGCCGGAGCCTGCGGACCGACAACGAAGTCGGGGCCGCCAAGGAAGAAGAAATGCAGTATATGGTCCTCCGCCTGGAAAGCATTGTACATAATCTCTCTTATCTTCTTCGCTACCGATGTAGGCTCAACTTTGAAAAGGTCGTCGAGGGTCTTAGTCGCTGCCATATGATGAGCGGTAGGACACACGCCACATATCATCGTGGTTATTCTAGGCAGCTCCTCTGCCGGTCTTCCCTCGCAGAACTTCTCAAATCCCCGTAGCTCAGGGATCTGGAGACAGGCCATATCAACATCACCTTTGTCATTGAGAAATATCTCGATTTTCCCATGCCCTTCAAGTCTTGTTATCGGGTCTATCGTTATCTTCTTCATTCTATTCCCCTACACCTTTCATTCTCCTTCTTACAAGAAGAGAAGCTGGCAGACTGAACCGGTAAAATGTTCCCGCCGGATCAGCGATGCTATCTATTAGCGTTTGGGCCTCTTCTTGCGTCATCCTATCCTCATCCTCAACCCCTAAAATAGATGCGATCATGGAGAGAGCCCTTGCCCCCTGGTCTGTAATACCATCCATTGGACCAAAGCACCCTCTACATGGCATATTGGCCCTGATGCATGTTTCCCCACATCCAGAACGAGTGGCAGGGCCGTAACAAAACAGTCCCTGCGCAAGGAAGCATAGCTCAGGATCGATCCTGATTTCCCACGGTCTTTTCACTTGTTTTATTGACAGCTTCTCTGGCTTTGACTCCAGCCTGGGACATGTATCACACAATGCTATGTTAGGAGCAAGCACCGCCCCTTTCTCCGGAAGCTCTCCCTTAAGAATGGCATTCACTGCGTTCAATATCAAATCAGGCGGCGGTGGACATCCGGGAAGATAGTAATCCACAGAGAT
>CAZZJX010000102.1:0-5518 GCA_964654845.1 uncultured Dehalococcoidales bacterium | reverse complement strand
CTGGGGTACTGACGATGGCTATGAGGTCCACGTCTTCGCCGTTGGCTCCAAGAACACCATCGTCGATTTCTCCGATGCATCTCCGGAGGCCGAGCCGAAAGGATTCTGGAATCGTCTCTGGAGGGATATACAGGATAGGGGAATCCTGCCTTTGATAATAGGGGGAGTCGTCGTACTACTTCTCGTAGTGGTCCTGATCGTGCTGGTAGTTCGGCGCCGGACGAAGAGACCAGCAAGCGGACAGAGAAGCAAGGATTCACAGGCATCGCCTAGCGCACCATAAGTCCGCCGCATATCTCTAAAAAAATAGGGGCTTCGGCCCCTATTTTTGTTGCCTATCCCCCATATTCACCGTGCCTGTATCCTGTCTTTATCCTGACTATGTTATAATAGGCGACATGCCAAATAGAGCGAGCAAGTGTTGAGAGCTTCTATTTGCACATTGTTTTCTCGGAAAAAGAGACACCTTCCGATAGGATGCTAACATGCTCATATTAAAAAGAGCTTTCAAGAACATGTGGAGGAGAAGATACAGAACCCTGCTGGTGAGCCTTGTCCTGGCCCTCTGCGTAGCGGTCTTTGTTTCCACCATCGTCGGTGTTGACGCCAGCGAGGCTGCCGCCACAGACATGATGGAAGAGTATCGTGAAGCCTCAGAGGCTGCCGTCGAGGAAACCGAGCTGTGGATGAGGGCAATGATAGTCACAGGGGGCGCGGGGCCTTTTGCGTCACCACCAATCGATGAGGATGTGGTTGATGAGGTCTCGTCCATGGACGATGTCGAGGCAGTAGTGCCGATGATTATGGCAGGTATTGGACAAAGGGAACAGGATCAGGGTGGCTCGGAGGGTAGCTTTGGGACGAATTTTAAATACATCGTACACGGTGTCCCCCTCGATCCTGCATTGGATGAGCAATACCACACATTGCCAGTGAATATCGTCGACGGGCGTAACTTGGAGGAGGGGGAAGATGATGCCATTCTCATCTCCGAGGAGCTCACAGATTATTTCGAAACAGGCGTTGGTGACATCTTCGACATTGATGGAACGGAATTGGAAGTAGTTGGAGTGTATTCGAGCGGGATTTGGCAAACAGACGTCTTCATTAGCCTCTCCACCGCCCAGGACGTGCTCAGTATGGAAGGTCAGGTGTCCATGCTTGCAGTATATGCCGAGAGCACTTCTGCTCTCGGTGATGTAGCCGATGAAATAGAATCGGAATATCCAGGTTCTATGGCCATACCTCTTAGTTACGTGCAATCCCAATTTGGTGACGTTATTCAGCTCGAGCAGGAAAAAACGCTGGAAAAAGTAAGCGACAGCCTTCATACCATCCAAAACCTTGGGCTTCGTATAATACTTGTATCCGGCATCATCGGGGTGTTGCTGATATTCGGCCTCATGTTCTACACGGTGCGTGAGAGAACAAAAGAGATAGGCACCCTGAAGGCATTGGGATTCAGCAACCCGGACATAATGAAACAGTTTATGTATGAAGGACTGTATATCGGCCTTATCGGAGGGGCTATCGGCCTTGCCGTCGCCACTGTCGCTGCGTCACTGTTCAGTTCCTGGCTGCTTAACCCGTCCGAATCCCTCGACGCCTCCGTAGGCATCACCCTCGGCTCCATGCTACTCGGACTCGGCTTAGCCGTTGTCGCTGGAGCCTTGGGCAGTCTCTATCCAGCGTGGAGAGCATCTCGAGTGAGTCCCATGGAGGCATTAAGACGTGAGTAGTCCCACTTCACCAACAATCGGAGGTTTTGAGGTATGGCTAAACCAATCTTGAAGACAATCGGCCTGAGCAAGACATTCGAAACGAATGGTAATAAGGTTCAGGCCCTCTCAAGGGTGAACCTCGAAATTATGAGGGGAGATTTTCTGGCGATTATGGGACCCTCAGGCTCAGGCAAAACTACCTTACTCACCCTGCTGGGATGCCTCGATAAGCCAACCACTGGAAGAATACTTCTAGGGTCAACGGGCTTAAACGTTACCCCTATACCAGAGGCCGCCCTATATAAGATAAGAAGGAAGAACCTGGGATTCATCTTTCAAAACTTCAACTTGCTGCCAAGCCTCACCGCTCTTGAAAACGTCGAACTCCCCATGGAGGGTTTGATAAAGTCGGCAAAACGAAGAAGGAAAAGGGCCCGTGCCCTACTGCGCATGCTAGAGATGTCACACCGAGAAAAACACAAGCCCCCACAGTTGAGCGCTGGAGAACAACAACGGGTCGCTATCGCCCGCGCCCTGGCCAACGGACCCGCTCTAATCCTGGCAGACGAACCTACCGGCAATCTGGACTGGGAGACAAGTGTAAGCATCGTGAATATGATGCGTAAACTGGCCACAGAACAAAAACGCACCATCATTATGGTGACCCACGACCCTCATATGTCTTCATTTGCCAGCAGAAAGCTCTTCATTAGAGATGGCAAGCTCCTTAAGGAAGACCCCGTCTATGAAGATGCCCAAAGGTTCTCTCCATGACTTCGATTTTTCCCAGACAACCAAGTTGCACTGCTGATTTACTTCGGCTGTGCTTAGACTCTTTGCTACCAAGCCACCTATTGTCCGGCAAATAGCCTCCGCGGGTTCTCCACCATCATCATATCGATGTCTTCATCGCTCACCCCCGCCTCTCTCAGTGCGGGAATGATGTTCTTGAACACATGGCTGTAGTTCCAGTTGGCGAGCAGTGTCTTAGCAATATATGGCAACTCAACGGGACGGCCCAGCCAGTATGGAGCATAGTCATGGGAAAGCATAATCTGGTTGGCATAGCCAACACCAATGAGGCCGATGATACAAGCTTTCCTCAGCCTATCCGGGGCCATGAACTCAATCCCCAGCCGGTCGAAGGCGATGTAGGCCCCCTTATCCAGAATAGAGGTATGGTATTGTAGATTGGCGCTGCCACCTATATGGCCGATCATGACACGCTTTGGGTCTGCCCCCTCAGAGATCAGCAGGTCTGCCTGTTCTGGCCCCATGGTTCCCGCCTCGGTGTGGGTGATAATGGGCACCCCGGTCTCCTTATGTGCTCTTGCCGCCGCCTTGAGAACCGATTCCTCATAAGAAGATATCTGCCCATGTCCCGTCGCCACCTTGATGACGCCTGCCTTGACCCCGGTATCTCCAATGCCCTGGGTTATCTCCTTCACAAACGTCTCACATATTTCGGCAGTGGTATCAAACATCTGGCTGCGAAACTTAAGGTAGGCCGGTTTCCCCATAGACTCCATGTAAAGTCCGGTGGCACAGATGACGTTTATGCCCGTCCTTTCTGAAATCATCCTGTCTAGCTCCACATCCCTTTTCAGGTCGTTGGGGCTGGCTTCAACCATCGTCTTCAACCCATAAGCCTTGGCCTCCTCCAGGGCTTCCGCGCAAGTCGCAGCTATCGCTTCCCGGTCATAGGGGATAGCCAGCGCATCGCACTCCCAGCCCGGGTAGGCCAGGGTGAGGTGCTCATGCATCAAGGTCACGCCAAGTTCATCCGGGGGTATAGGGCCCAGCACTGTATTAATCATAGCCATCGTATTCCTCCTTCCCATTTCGACTCGGCTAGAGTATAGGATTTGTGGCTATCCAGTCAATCAACTGGAGTCCAGAGGGGCCTCCCTCCGATAGGGAAAGTGGGAATATCCACCATAACTACATGTAAACGCAGGTAGGGATACCTCTTAGTTGCTCTCTTCGCCACGGGTAGCTTGGAGCATCTGCTCCAAGCCCGCCTACAGCACCCCGATATTATTAGGGTAGGCTACCCTATTTGGACATCCCATGTGAGAATGCTAGTCTTTCAAATTCGACTCGTCGGCGGCAGCAGCAGTAGGGTGGGTGTAACGCAGTGAAACCCACCGACCCAGTCCCCTATGTCTTCAACCAAGATTGTCCGACCGGCGCGTTTGCATTGGTGGGTTCCGTTGCCACTTCACCCACCCTACCCTCGCTGGGGATGTCTCCCAGCAACTAATCCCAGGGCGGGCGGGACGAAATATGCTGGACGAACACCTCGGCTTGCTTCAAATTGCTTCTTTGCTTATAATCTCTATTGGGAAATGGTCACAATGTTTGTGGGTGGAGGCTGCAATAGTGCCTATTTATGAATACCGCTGCAACAACTGCCGAAGAAAAGTGAGCATCTTGCTGCGAAGCTTATCGGCATCCCCTATATGCCCTTCATGCGGAAGCAAGGACTTAAGCCGACTTTTTTCCACCTTTAGCGTCCGAGGGACATACAAGGATATGTATGATGATATCCTCTCCGACAACCAGTTGACATCCGGCTTGATGCGCAACGACCCCAAGGCTCTAGCAGAGTGGAATAGGAGAATGACCCGAGGCATGGAGGATAATGAAATCACTCCAGAATATGAAGAGGCATTAGACCAAATGGATCAAGGGATAATGCCCGAGATGCCCATCGGTGAAATGCCCACCGAAGATTCGGAATGAGGTAAAAGGTTATGCCCATCTATGAGTTCCGTTGCAGTGGTTGCCAAAAGAAGGTGAGTATATTCACCAGGAGTATCGCTGACCCCCTATCCCCAGAATGCCCACACTGCGGCAGCACCGAGCTCGTTCGACTGGTCTCCGGTTTCGCATATCACAGTACGGCAAGCGTTTGGACTGACGACAAGGGTCCACCTCCAGCCATGGGAGGGCCAGATTATTACAAAGACCCCCGGAATATCGGGCTTTGGACTGAGCACAGGCTGAAGCAACTGGGAATGGATATGCGCAGCGAGGAGTACCGGAAGACCTTCTCCGAGGCCCGAGATATGATCGACGCTGCAAGAGAAGGAGAGATGCCCGACGCCATTAAAGACATCTAAGTAAAATGCTACGCCTTATCGATGCCAACCTCAACCGTATGAGCGAGGGGCTACGCACCCTCGAAGATGTCGCCCGTTTCCTTCTCAACGATGCCACACTAAGCGCCAAGCTGAAATCCCTGCGCCATGGACTCGCGATCGAGGACGCATCGCTAAAGAGAAATTTGCTTTCCGCTCGGGATTCAGCAGATGACGTGGGCGCCTTCGCCGAGGCGGAAGGTGAGGCGCAACGGCAGGACCTTCCCAGCATCGTCACCGCTAACGCAAGGAGGGTGGAGGAATCTCTACGCGTATTGGAGGAGTTTGCCAAGCTCCCCGAGATCATGCTGGATTCGGCCAAATTAAAGCAAGCGCGCTTCGCCCTCTATGAGATAGAGCGAGAGCTGACGGCAAAGATTCTCCGCCGCCAAAAGAGCATCGCCGGTCTCTATGTTATCATCGACCCTGACGTGTTAATGGGAAGGGGTGAAGTGGAGGTTGCTCAAAAGGCGATTAGCGGCGGGGCAAAAGCGCTCCAACTGCGGGACAAGAACCGCAACAAAGGAGAGATACTGTCAAAGGCGATGGAACTAAAAGCGCTCTGCGCTCAGTCCGACGTGTTATTCATCGTGAATGATTATCTTGATATAGCTATCGCCTCGGGTGCCGATGGCCTTCACCTGGGGCAAGAAG
>CAZZJX010000101.1:0-5571 GCA_964654845.1 uncultured Dehalococcoidales bacterium | reverse complement strand
GGGCTACTATCGAACCCGCCAATCCTCTCCATCTTCTCGGCCATATATCCAGTCTCCTCTTCCAGCTCCCTGAGGGCACACTCCTGCGGCTCCTCACCAGGTTCAATCACACCGGCTGGGATCTCCAGAAGTACACCCTCTACTGGCTTACGAAACTGGCGCACCATAACTACATTATCCTCTGAATTTATGGCAACAATGGCAACACAGTTGGGATGCTCCACCACCTCCCGCACCGTCTCCCGCCCGCTGGAAAGCACCACAGCATCTTGACGGAGGTTGACCAAGCGCCCCTCGTATATTCTCTTGCTCGCTAATGGTTTCTCCGCCATCGAACTCTATTTCTCCAATGGATAAATCAAGGCTATCTCATCACAGTCGGGGAACTTCGGGCACCTCAGGCATTCCGCCCAAATCTTGTGTGGTAGTTCCTTCTTATCTATCTGGTAAAAACCAAAGCGCTCAAAGAAACCGGGTCTATAGGTGAGACAGAAAATAGTATTAATGCCGAGGTTTCTCGCCTCGTCAACGCATGCCTCTATAATCACAGCGCCGACTCCCTGATCATGCATCTCTTCAACCACAGCGACTCCCCTGATCTCAGCCAGGTCCAACCAGAACACATGAAGCGCAGCACAACCAATGACCTCCTCGCCACTGCGGACGACATAGAAGTCCCTGACGTTCTCGTAGAGCTCACTCAAGGCACGGGGCAGCATCTCCCCTTTAGCAGCGAAGTGATTGACAAGTTTCTGAATTTGAGGAATATCAGCTATGCGCGCCTTTTCAGCCTTCACTTCTGTACCAATCTATTCATTAAAGTGCTGTAGAAAAAGGTGGGTGGCTGAGCCCTCAAGAACCGAGCAACGTGAGGGCTAAGCCTAACTTTAACAGAGTCCCCATCCCCCAGATCAAGGTTGACCTGGCCATCAATGCTGAGCATCGCCTGATGGCTAGTGTGCACCCTCAGTTCTACCACAGCCGTGGATGGAAGCACCAGGGCATTGGCAAAGGTGGGGTGGGGGCAAATGGCGTTTAAAATAATTTCCTTGGCTTGAGGGTAGAGCATAGGGCCACCAGCGGCAAGAGAATAGCCCGTGCTACCCGTCGCTGTGGACATAATAACACCATCGGCCTTGTAGGTGGTTAAATGAGCACCATCTATATAGGTGTCTATATACAGGAGTCGAGGAATAGCGCCACGTCCTATAAAGAGGTCGTTGAGAGCATGAAAGGGGCTCTTGCCATCAAGCTCTACCTCAAGCATAGCTCGTTCGTCAATCCAACCCTCCCCTTTCAGGTAAATGGGGAGCTTCTCGCGAGCCTCCGTAGGCCCAAGCTCTGTCATAAAACCAAGCCTCCCAAGATTTATTCCAACAATAGGAACAGACCACCTGAGAGCAGCGCGCGCCGACCTCAAGATAGTGCCATCACCCCCAATACTAAGGAGCAAATCCGTGCCCTCAATCTGAGCCTTTGCTCTCTCCTCTTCCCAAGCCGAACAGAGCCAGACAGTAGCTTCCATTGACGGCAATAAGTTTGATAGTTCCTCTGCCAGAACTTTCGCCGCAGCGATCTTAGGGTGATAGAGAATACCTACTTTTTTCAAGGACAAATCGACAGTACCGTTAGTTAGTTTGCACGGCGAAGTCTATCACCACGAATGGCGGCTGTCAAGGAAACCACGGCAATAGCAGTCTCAACAAAGTTTCCCCATTAGACAACACCTGCTATCTCCATTAACCTCTGGGTGTCCTCATGGAGCTCCTCCCAAATCCTGGGGATGTCTCCTTTGGGCACCCAGATACCTTCGCCGACGTCGCTGTCAGGGCGAAGCTCTCCACCCGCCGATTTCGCCAAGAAGTCGATATAGATGACATGAAGTGTCGTTTTGCCCTCAGTTTTGACAATCCGCTCGAACGGAACCAGCGGTGTGGTAAGGCTTATCTTAAGGTTGGTTTCCTCCATAACCTCCCTTTCAATACCATCCCTGATGCTCTCCCCAGCTTCCAATTTTCCCCCGGGACATATCCACTTCCCCTGCCAGAATCCCCTTCTCTCAGGCACATGCTTTACCAGTAGTATTCTCCCCTCATCATCCTCGATCACCGCCCCAACAGCAACCATTATTTCCTCCATATAAATTCACCACCCGTCTAATCAAACTTAAACACGAATCAACACCCTATCCTCTTGATATGCCTTGTACTGAGCTTGCTTCCTTGATAATCGATTATTCCGGAAGTTGAATCTAGCTTACAACTGAGGTCATCTGCTTGAAGCAGCCATTTTGTCAGTTACAGTTGCCCGCTATCGCAAATCTATGATAACATATGCCTAGTTGGACAGAAAAGGCTACGGATCTACCCTTTTTCGTTGGCTATCGCTAAGTACACCAAATGCTCATTGACCTTCATACGCATACCACACCTGAGTCCGAGGACAGTTATCTGACCCCTAATGAACTCATCGTTAATGCCAAGCAAGCCAATCTTGATGCCATCTGTCTCACCGAACATGACAGGTTTTGGGATGACGGCGATATTGCGGAGCTGTGCAAGAGGCATAACTTTCTCATTTTCCCCGGTATCGAAATAACCACTGAAGAGGCACACCTTCTGGTCTTTGGACTCAAAAAGTATATCTTTGGCATGCACCGCGCCTCCTTTGTGAGGCGTTTGGTGGATGAGGCTGGTGGCGTCATCATCGTCGCCCATCCCTATCGCCGCCACTACCTAATAGATGAGGGGCCCGAAGGGGAGCGATATTATCCTGCGCTCACCCGGGCGTGCGAAAGCCCGCTCTTTGAACTTGCTGATGCCATAGAGGTATTAAATGGCAGAGGTTCGGAGAATGAAAATGCTTTCTCAAAGCAAATCTCTGAGAGATTGAACATACCGGGCACCGGCGCAAGCGATGCCCACGCGGTCAAAGACATCGGTCGCTGTGCTACCTTCTTTGAAAGAAGAGTTACAAACCTTCACGAGTTGATAACCGAGCTAAAGGAGGGAAGGTTCAGGGCAACAAGCCTTGACAAGACTTAGGCACACAGCTCGGCAACAAGAAGGTCAAGGGCAAGATCGCCTGTCGATATTCCCTTCTTTATTGAGAGATCAGTATCCAGCAGTCTATGGTATACCTGTTCCAGTCGTTGCATGGAATAACGATTGCTCTGTTCAAGCGCCTTCGTCAACACGTAATCTGAGGTTAAACCCAGTCGACCCTTAATCTCGGCCATAGACGCCCCACTTTGACTAAGCTCCTTTGCTTGAACCAGTATGCGAAGCTGCCTGGTAATCATCACTATCAAATAGGGCGCTGATGCGCCTTGCTGAAGCAATTGGTGCAACAGTGACGCCGCCGTTGGGGCTCTCCCCTCTATTAGCGCATCAACCATGGCAAAAACGCTTGTCTCCCGAGCATGGCTTACCACCGCCTTCACATCCTTCTCCTCGATGCTCCGCCCTGAGGTATATATGAGCAATTTTTCAATCTCGCTGGACAAGACCCACAGGTTCTCCCCGACAAGTAAGGCAATCAATCTTACCGCCTGGAGGGACACCTTACCCTCTTTTTCCTTCACTCGCCGCTGGATCCAGTTCTGCAACGCTGTCCCTTTGATGAGAGCGCATTCTTTCACCGAAGCCACAGACGAAATCTGTTTGAGTAGGGCATTATCTCTCTTTATATCACCATCGATTAAGATAAGCACCGTAGTCGGCGGCATTTCAGCGACCCGTTCCTTGAGCGCCACCCATTCCGTGAAAGCTGCTGATTTCTTGAGAGCCATTCGCTCTTCTTTGCCTCCCTTGTCGCGCTTCGTCTCCCGTTTCCCAAAGCGACCAAGCAGCCCCTCAACGATTACGAGACGGTGAGAACCCAAGAAGGGCATCGCCATGCAGGCATCCATCAACTGATTCAACCTAACCTGATTTCCTTCAAAAACCGTAGTATTGGACGCTAAGGAATCCCTGTCACCCAAACCCGCTTTGACCCTCTCCGCCTCCTCCCACAGGGAGAAATCGTCAGCACCATACAATATATAAAACAACGCTTTCATCTGTCCTTGCTTCGAAAACAGGTTTATTCCATTCGCCCTGTCCTTATCGAAGGGCCTGTCCTAATCGGAGCCAAAGGTAGCACCATGAACGGCATCTGGCATATTACTTTTTGTGTATTGGTGGGCAATCTCCGTTACGGTCGCCCCCCTATTCTAATGCATATTCTAACTCCCGACTAGACTTATAACCAAGGGATTATTCCTTTTCACTATAGAAAACTGAAAGCTCCTCATTACCCACATCTTGCCCCCTTTTGTAAAGGGTGCAAGCCTAAATCCCCCTTTTGTAAAGGGTGTAAACCTAAATCCCCCCTTTTGTAAAGGGGGCAAGGGGGATTATACGAGAGAACAGCAGTCTAAAATCCCCCTTTGTAAAGGGGGTAAAGAACCATCTTTTGGAATATGTTATCATATGTTTGAGCAGGTCAAGCGATATTACCTAGAATAGCGGTGAGAACACAATGTTACTGGACAGAAAATCGTATGTATGGATTTACGACAGGATTCACTGCCGTTACTATAACCTTCTAATCAAATTTTATTTTCTGCCCTTTTTGGGCGAAGAGAAATAAAAGCTTGCCATGCAACGGGAACCAGCAATAAAGTGTAGAGTGAGAAAATGGAGATCGGCATCATTGGGCTGCCCAAAAGTGGCAAGACCACTGTTTTCAATGCCTTGACTAAGGGCAAGGCTGACATTGGCGCCTATACTTCGGGAGAACCAAATATAGGGGTGGTCAAGGTACCCGACCTAAGACTCGACGGTCTGGATGAGATATTTCACCCTAAAAAGAAGACAGCCGCCGAGGTGCGGTATGTCGATGTCGGGGTTCCTCCCAAGGGCCGGGGCAAGACAGAAGGGCTCGGCGGTCAGTTCTTCGTGCATATGAGCCAAGCAGATGCTCTTTTACACGTGGTACGTACCTTCGAGGATGACAGTGTACCCCACATTGAAGGAAGTGTTGACCCGGCGAGGGACGCCGATATTCTAAACATGGAGCTTACTTTCTCCGACCTTTCCATCTTGGAAAAGAGATTACAAAAGATTGAGCCCTCCCTCAAAGCGGCGAAACCTCATGAGCGAGAAGGCCTTTCCAGGGAGCAATTACTTCTGGAAAGAATCAAAACGGCATTGGAAGAAGATGTCCCGATTAGAGAGCAACAGCTAACCGAGGACGAGAAGAAACTTATCTCAGGCTACCAATTTCTCACCGCCAAGCCGCTTCTCCTAGTGGCTAATATCGGAGAGGAAAGCCTGCCCCAAGCAGGTTCGCTGGAGGCGGAGTGGCGCACCCGGTACTTGCGCCCTCAAGTGAACGTTGCTGCCCTTTGTGGCAAGCTGGAGATGGAACTGGCTCAGCTAGAACATGCCGATGCCCAGGAGTTCCGCTCCTCCATGGGACTGGAAGAGGCAGCACTGGACCGCATGATCAGGCTTTCCTATGAGCTGCTGGGGCTCATCTCGTTCTTCACATTTGTCTCTGATGAGGTGAAAGCCTGGTCAATCCAGA
>CAZZJX010000100.1:0-5593 GCA_964654845.1 uncultured Dehalococcoidales bacterium | reverse complement strand
CCTCAATATCGGCCCTGGCCCTGACTACTATCTTACCCCTGCCTGTTGTATAGGCATTGTGGATACCTTCGCGACCAAGAATAATGCCTGCGGTGGGGAAATCGGGGCCGCGAACGAAATCGGTGAGCTCCTCCGGTGCGGCCTCGGGGTTGTCGATAAGGTAACAGATAGCATCTGATATCTCACCGATATTGTGTGGCGGGATGTTTGTCGCCATGCCCACGGCAATCCCTGCGGCACCGTTCAACAGCAGATTGGGGAGCTTGGCAGGGAGAATGGTGGGCTCCTTAAGGGAGTCATCGAAGTTTGGTGCAAAGTCCACCGTCTCCTTATCGATGTCTACCAGTATCTCCTGGGCAATCTGGGAGAGACGAGCCTCGGTGTAGCGCATCGCCGCCGGGGGGTCCTGGTCTACACTGCCAAAATTTCCCTGCCCATCGATGAGCATGTACCTCATCGAGAAGTCCTGAGCCAGTCTTACCATAGCTTCGTACACTGGAGCATCGCCGTGGGGATGGTATTTGCCGAGCACCTCACCGACAATGCGGGCGCTCTTTTTATAGGCAGTGTTGTGACGTACTCCCAGTTCCTCCATTGCATAGAGGATCCTTCGTTGTACCGGCTTCAACCCATCACGGACATCCGGCAGGGCACGTGAGACGATAACGCTCATCGCATAGTCTAAATAGGAGCCTTTCATCTCTTCTTCGATTTCGACTGGCTTAACGATTCCGATGTCCATCAGGACCTCCAATGCCTGGCTGTTTAGGTGGGTTTTCTGAGGGTAAGAATAGCACGCTTTGCTGAGCTAGTCAAAGGGGCAAAGTTTTTCCCACCCACCCGCCTTTTTGTTATTCTGACCCTTCACCCTTCGATAAACGCAGGACAGGCTCCGGCGAAGAATCTCGTTCCCTCTCCCTCCCGCTAGGGGAGGGAGGATTTATTCCCGCCCGCCCTTTTTGTCATTCTGAGCCGAAGGCGAAGCATCTTGTCCCCTCTCACTTGAAGGGTCGCCTGAGGCGACCTCTCGCCAAGGCGAGTCGCCTATGGAGACTGGCGAGGAGAGAGCTAAGGGTGAGGGTGAAGAGTGACAGGAGTGCAGGGTTCGGAATGGCGAGGGTGTGCGACTGCAGGTGGTTCATTGGTGCAAATCGGAGTTTTCGCTATCGGAGAAGGGATCCTTGTCCTCATCGTTCTCACCAACAACATTGGCCAAAGTGGTGCTGCCTTCAGCTGAAGCATCTGCTTCTTCCGACCATTCCAGGTGGTAACTTCCACTATCAACACCCTCTTCATCGTCCAGCTCGTACTTTAGTATGCTGTCCTTTATATCTGCTCGGAAGCCGCTATAATCCTGGGCTGGGAAGGAGGTGAGCCCTGCCTGACTGGGATGCTGGAATATCTCCTTGATAATCACCTTTACCTCGTTATCTGCCGACCTGGCGATTGCTGCAGTGTACCCGTTGCCCCCTTCTATCAGTTTGGCGAGGCGGACCCCAATCTTGGGTTGAAGCTGTCCCACATATTCCCCCATCTTGTTCTCTACCACAAGACCTTGCCCCTTTGGTCTCAGGTAGACTTGATCGCCCGCGGCGATCTTTGCCAGCACATCCAAAGAGGCCAGTTTCTCAAGCCTGGTCACCGCTGCCTTCCCCGACTCCTCAATGAAGATCTCGGGGGAAGCTGTGTGGTTACCTTTTCCCGGCGCTGGCTGTGCCTGCTTTAGTAGGGATAATCGCCGCAGGTTTTTCTTGGCGATGCTGTTGTTGTGCTCAATTTCCAGGGCTTGGCTGTAGGCTTCCATGGCGTCATCATACCGACCCAGCTCGGTCAGGGCCTTGCCCAGTCGATTGTAGGCATTGATATCATTTGGGAAGATCTCAATGACGCTATTATTGGCAGCAACTGCTTCCTCCCACCGACCTTGCATTGCCAGTTCGATGGCCTCTCTGGTACGCTGCCGTCTCAGCTTTGCTTCGCTGGTCTGATAGCTCATCAGTCTGCCTCTCCTGTTTGCAGTATTTTAATGCCCTTTGTCCAGTTGTCAAGTAGGAAAGGGAGGGGTTTGCTAAAATAGTCGCCTATATCTTCTCAAATTTCGGGCTCATCTCGGGGCGGCTAATATGGTTATGCTATGCTCGAGCTATAATGTGAATCCTTTTGGAACAGAAGTACCATATCTGCACCAAGAACGTATTCCGTTCCGATATGGTTCAATTCGTGCTGCTTACAGAGTCGTACAAGGCTTTCTCTTGTCAGCTTCGTAATGTGGTCAGATGCATAGCCGTATGGCATGGCTATAGAATACATTTTTTCGATTATTCTCCACCGCAATGTACCGTAGTCTGGTGTTGCAATAACAGCGGTGCTATGTGGCTTTAATACTCTTGAGATTTCGCTTATTGCAAGTCTGGGATTGCTGAGATGTTCTACCAGTTCAATGCAGAACACTTGGTCGACTGAATCGTCTTTGAACGCCAGCGAGTATGCGTCCATGTTTAGGAATGACGCTGTACTGCGCTTGCGCATGAAGCTTAATTTGATTATGTTTGTGTCTATGCCTATGCTACCATCACCAAGGAGGGTTATCATTGGCGAGCTTCCACAGCCGATATTGAGAACCGTTTCTGCCTGTGACAGGCTGGCAAGCTTGAGGGCTTTTTGGGTCAGGGTTCTTTTCCACCACTTCTGTATCGGATTGCCCCTGTACCAGCTAATCCAATCGTAGTTAGCCTCGTTAAACCTCTGTTTGCGCGATGCTATGGGAAAAAGTGATCTCACAAGCCGGAAGAAGCTATATGCGTAGAGGTGGTATAGCTGTCTGAAGTAAGCGCCAAATTCTCGCGTACCTAGCTTGCTGTCGCCATGTCTTCTGTCGGTGAAAACGAAAGGCACTTCGCTAAAGCTCTTCCAATCAGCCTTTACAAAGTATTCGAGGCCAATTTTGAAGCCCAATGGGGTAATCTTAGTGTTCTGGATGCATTCACGGCGTATAGCGAAGAAGCCAGATGTCGCATCTTTAATTGGCATCAACGGGCGCGCCAACATTATGGCAGCACGTGAAATGAGCCTGCGCTTTAGTGGCCAGCCTGCGGCGCTTCCTCCTTTGATATGGCGTGATGCTACTACCAGGTCATGTAGTTGAATTTCACTTCGTAGTTTCGGGAGCATCTCAGGTGGGTGACTGAAGTCGGCATCCATAATGATGTAAGCATCTGCCGGAAGCGAGTTCATACCATCAATTACCGCTGAGGCAAGGCCAAGTTTCCGTGGTCGTGAGATGAGTTTTACGGGATAGGCAGCTGAGAGTCGTTCAACTACAGCTTGTGTTTTATCAGGCGAGTTATCATCAACGACGATAGTGGTGTAGTCGCTTTTAAGCGCAGCATGAATTTCGGGTATGAGAGCCTCAATATTTTCGGCTTCATTATAGGTGGGTATAATTACCGCAATCAGCTCCACAAATACCTCCGGAGGGTCTTAATGATTATATTCATATTGTAAAGCCAATTGTCAAGATGGTCTGGAGATTTGGACAGAGGACTTGGTCTTTAATCTCGTTCGCGTAAATGAGTGATGTGTTCTCGTCGGCGAATGGTAATAAGTCCTCCCTCCCCTCGCCAGTCTCCATAGGCGACTCGCCTTGGCGAGAGGCGAGTCCTTCTAAGAAGGACCTTCCAGGGAGAGGGTACATAATGGGTAGCCTGGAGCATCCGCTCCAGGCATGGTTGGTCGCCTTAGGCGACCAACTTACCCCAATTAACGATTGTGGTTGCCCTATTGATACCTGCTTCGCAGCATTGGGCCAATCATGCCTGATGAATCAGGCAACTACCATAATTGGAGGTGCTGGCAGACACCGTTCGTGGTGAGCTCGTCGAACCTCGCCATAGGCGAGTCGGTGTCGCCTGAGGCGACCCTCAGGAGACCTTTGGAGACATTAACGGCCCTTCGACAGGCCTGTCCTGAGTTTATCGAAGGGATCAGGGTCAGAATGACAATAGGGAAGCTGGAGGTTGGGTGGGTCAAATCATGCGAATAATTACATCATTTTTGACACAATAACTATATTATGTTAGAATGGCGCTAGACTGGGAAGTTTGGAGGCAAGATAATGCGAGATAAGGTTGAGGAGATCCTTGATCAGATCAGGCCTCAATTGGAGGCAGACGGCGGCGGTGTGGAACTGATTGACGTCAACGATGGCGTGGTTACGGTTAAGCTTACCGGTGCCTGTCAGGGATGCGCCATGCGCAACATGACCCTCACTAATGGAATTGAGCGGATTCTGAAAGAGCATGTGCCCGAGGTCAAGGAAGTAGTCGCAGCTTAGTAGGTTATTAGAAAATAAGGGCAGAACTGTAATCTGCCCTTATTTATTTTGTAAAGGCTTGTCAAATCCCCTCTTATTCCTCTTTATCCAACTCGAATGCTTTGTGCAGGGCGGCAACGGCATCGCTTACCAGCGCCTCGTCAATGATGCATGTGATCCTGATCTCTGATGTTGATATCAACTCGATGTTTATTTTTGCATCATAAAGGGTGCGAAACATTCTTGCTGCATAGCCTGGTGTATTCTGCATACCAGTGCCCACAATACTTACCTTGCCCAGCTTGGCATCGGCAATGCATCCTCTGGCTCCAATAGATGTGGCTACCGGCTCGACAACTTGCATTGCCTTATCCAAATCGCTTTTAGCAACGGTGAAGGTTAGGTCGGTGACCCGCTCTACGCTGGCGTTCTGGACGATGGTGTCCACACTGATGCTCTCTTTGCCTAGAGGCTCAAAGATGGCTGTAGCAATACCCGGTCGGTCAGGGACGCCGAGCACGGTAATCTTGGCTACATTTAGGTCATGAGCGATCCCTCGTACCTTGTTTCTCACTTCCATAGCGCTTCCTCCATGGATTACGGTTCCTGGACTTTCTACGAAACTGGAAGCTACCAGAATCGGTATATTAAAAAGCTCTCCAAGCTCTACAGCTCGGGGGTGGAGCACCTTGGCACCATAGGTGGCAAGCTCGAGCATCTCCTCATAACTGATCTCCTCCAATTTTTGCGCATCAGGTGCGAGGCGTGGGTCGGCAGTGTAGACGCCTTCAACATCGGAGTAGATCTCGCATACCTGCGCTTCAAGGCTCGCCGCCATGGCTACCGCAGTGGTATCGGAGCCTCCCCGTCCTAATGTGGTGATGTCCATATCTGGGGTGATTCCCTGGAAACCGGCGACGATTACGATCTTGCCCTTATTTAGTTCTTTGACGATGCGTTCTGACTCAACACGAACGATGCGTGCCCTGCGGTAAGTGGCGTCGGTCCTGATGCCTGCCTGGGCACCACTGAGGCTGATCGCCTTGTAACCCAAGGATGCCAGGGACATAGCAAGCAGCGTGCTGGAGATGATCTCCCCGGTGGACAGAAGGACGTCAAGCTCTCTATCATCGGGGTGTTCACTGACCTGGCGGGCGAGGCTGATCAACTCATCGGTAGTATCGCCCATAGCGGAGACCACCACCACAACATCGTTGCCCTTCTCCTTGGTGGCTGCTATGCGGCGGGCCACGTTTTTGATCTTTTCCGCATCTGCTACTG
>CAZZJX010000099.1:0-5638 GCA_964654845.1 uncultured Dehalococcoidales bacterium | reverse complement strand
GGAGATCCCTCTGGACTACCCTTCTTTCTAACTCCCTCCCCTAAGGGGAGGGAGGACTTTATGGTGCTCGCCGGAGGAGGGAAGACTTGTTCCACCTGACATAGAGATAGGCTGATGTCCAAATGAAATACATAGCGAAATGCTTTTCGCGAGATGATGTGGGCGAGAAACCGAAGTTGGGGCCTCAAAGGCCGGCGGCGGCGAGGATGTCGGGGACCTTCTCCTCGCGGTTGATGGCCATAATGTGGACGCCGTCGCAGAGGGACTCTTTCTTGATGGTGGCAATCATGCGGCCGGCGATCTCGATGCCCTTGTTCAGTGCTTCGCCCTTGGGTGCGCTTGCCAGTTCGTCGATCAGCTCCTGCGGCACAAAGATGCCGGGCACATTGTCGGTCATGTACTTTGCCATTCTGGCCGACGAAAGGAGGACGATCCCCGCCAGTATCTTGACGCGGAACTTGCGGGCATAGTCCATGAACTTTGCGAAGTTGTCCAGGTCGTAGATAGCCTGAGTTTGAAAAAACTCAGCCCCGGCTTCGACCTTCTTCTCAAACTTGAGTAGTTGAGGCTCAATCGGGTTTGCTTCGGGGGTGACTATGGCCCCGGCACAGAAATTGATAGCTCCATCGAGTTCATTTCCTCCCAGGTCGGTGCCTGCTTCCATCTGTCGAATCGCCTTGAGCAGTTGCACCGAATCAAGGTCGAAGACGCCTTTGGCCTCTTTGTGGTCGCCAACGGGGACGGCATCCCCGGTCAGACAAAGGACATTGCCTATGTCCCTGGTATAGGCAAGGAGAAGTTCAGCTTCAAGTGCAAGCCGGTTGCGGTCGCGGCAGGTCATCTGTAATATGGGCTCGCCACCCTGCTCTTTGATTGCCAGGCAGCCACCGATGGAGGGAAAGCGCATAACCGAGCTCTGGTGGTCGGTTATGTTGATTGCATCTACCCTATCCTTGAGAAGGTCAATATGATGGTGCATATTCTCGATGTTTGTTCCTTTTGGCGGAGCGACCTCGCTGGTTACCACAAACTTGCCGGAGTTCAGCACCTGCTTGAACTTTGATACCATTATTCTCTCCTTACTTAAACTACCCTGGCAACCCTTGGCCTGAGCGATACGTGAAAATCCTTTGGCGGCTGGTACTGCCGCATCAAATCAAGTCTACCCTGCTCTTCCAACCGGTTGTATATGAGAGTCCAGGCGCAGTCCCTGTTCTTGTCTACCTCACACTTGCCATTGTTGGTGCCGCCGCAGGGACCGTTTAGCAGACCCTTGTGGCAGGCGGTGAGGGGGCAGATGCCAGCGGTCTGCCCCAGGATACACTGACCACACTGGGCACAAACCTCGTGAAAGTCGCCGGGGCTATCCTCCATGCCGATGAACAGGGTATCCAGTGCTGGAAGGACTGGCTTGCCGATATACAGGCTCACCCGGTGCACTCCCAGAGCACATGACATAACTAAAATGCAGTTGGCATTCTGAATTGGGCCGTCGTTTTCCTTAAGGGCTGTCTCGGTCATATCATCGCAGGCGGTAGGGATAACTATCGAGCCGGTCACCAGCTTGCCCAGCTCCTGCAGGCGCTCCCGCATCTCCTGGACCTGTTCCACTCCCCCGGTCTTGGTCATGGTGGCACAGGTGCCGCAGCCAATAATGTACACCCGGTCGAATTTCTCTAAAAGCTGCTGTACTTCTTCAAAGGGCTTCTGTTTGGTAATGGATTTCATGGCCAACCTTCCTCATTTTTCTAGGTCACATCTCAAGCATCGCTTGGCTTCACGCCTGGCGTCCTCCTCGGAGAACGCCAGTTCAGTCTCCTTGAAGCTGCCCCTCCGCTCCTTGGCAGGTAGCAGTGTTATCTGCGGCCTGAACTGGGGCTCCCAGGACTCCTCTTCTTCTCTTTCTACCTTTTCCTCTATAACGCTGGGCTTCAGGTCATACATCTCGACTCTTGATGTATCATCTCTGAGATACTTATCTATGGCAATGGCTCCTCTTCTACCAGCGGCAATAGCGTCTATAACCATGGCCGGTCCGGCGACAAAATCCCCTCCGGCAAAGACTCCAAGGATATTGGTAGCCAGTCTATTGCCATCAACAACCAGCGTTTCCCACCTGGTGCGCTCCAGTGCGCTGTCAGGTGGCAGGAACGAGAGGTCCGGGGCTTGACCTACAGCGGCGATGACGGTATCCGCCTCGGCAAAGAACTCGGAGCCGGGGATCGTCACCGGGCGGCGACGTCCGCTGGCGTCGGGCTCCCCAAGCCTCATATTGATACAGTTCAGCCCCGCTACCTTCCAGTGGTTGTTCACTATGCGGGTGGGGCTGACCAGGAAATTGGTCTTGATGCCTTCAGCCAGAGCCTCGTCATATTCCACCTCGGTGACCGGCATCTCCTCCCGCGACCGCCGGTAGTAGATGCTGACTTCGTCGGCGCCAAGACGAATGGCGGTGCGAGAGGCGTCCAGAGCTACATTACCGCCGCCGATAACAGCCACACGGCTTCCAATTCTGAGCGGCCTGCCGATTTTCACATCCCTGAGAAATCTCAAGCCGTAGTAGAAACCTTCGACGTCTTCGAGCTCCCCGGGTATGCCTATTTGCTGGCTTCTTTGAGCCCCGGCAGCGATGAACACCGATTCATAGCCCTCTTTCTTGAGGTCCTCGATGGTGAAATTGACGTTGATTGGCGCATCGTATCTTATATCTACCCCGCGCTTGGCGATGTAGTCTATCTCCTTCTGGATGACCTCTGGTGGCAGGCGAAAGTCGGGTATGGCTACCGAAAGCATACCCCCGCCTACAGGGAGAGCCTCAAATACGGTGACGGGATAACCCATCTGGGCAAGGAAGTAAGCACAGGAAAGTCCGCAGGGTCCGGCTCCTATCACCGCTACCTTCTGGCTCTTGGTCTGGGGGAAGGGCTCTGGCTCAGGTAACTCGCCAACATGGTCGAAATACCAGTCGGCGGCGTAGCGCTTCAGCGCCCTGATGGCCACCGGCTCGTCAAGTTCACCGCGGCGGCACCGTCCCTCGCAGGGATGATGACAGATACGGCCGCATATGGCGGGGAAGGGGTTGCGCTCCCTGATCGTTTCAACGGACTCCAGGTATTCACCAGCGGCTATATGTGCTACGTATTTGGGGATATTGATGCCTACCGGGCAGGTATGCTGACAGGGCGATATCATCAGCGAGTCGCATACGGCGGCAGGACACTTCTTCTCCAGTATGTGGGCTTCGTATTCGTCTCTAAAATAGTTGATGGTGGTGAGCACGGGGTTGGGGCAGGTCTGCCCCAGGCCGCAGAGCGAACATTCCTTTACCGTCTGAGCGATGGAGAGCAGGATGTCGATGTCCGCTTCGGTTCCCAGGCCTTGAGTGATCCGGGTAAGGAGTTCCAGCATCTGCTTGGTTCCCAATCGGCAAGGGGCGCATTTGCCACAGGACTCGGTCTGAGTGAAGCTCAGGAAATACCTGGCTATCTCTACCATGCATGTGGCGTCATCCAGTACCACCATGCCGCCAGAGCCCATGATCGAGCCTAATTGAGCCAGGGTTTCGTATTCCACGGGGGTATCAAGGAACTGAGAAGGTATGCAACCTCCCGAAGGCCCACCCGTCTGCACTGCCTTAAAGCGCTTGCCACGGGGGATACCACCGCCGATATCAAAGATAATGGTGGATAGGGTGGTGCCCATCGGTACTTCCACTAGTCCGCTGTTGGAGATTTTGCCAGACAGGGCAAAAACGGCAGTTCCCTTGCTCTTTTCGGTGCCTATGCCGGCATACCAGTCAGCTCCGCGGTCGATGATGACAGGAACGGAGGCCAGGGTCTTCACATTGTTGATATTGGATGGCTTGCCATCCAGGCCTGATTGGGCGGGAAATGGAGGGCGGGGACGAGGCATACCCCGTCGGCTCTCTATGGAGGCCATTAGGGCCGTCTCCTCACCACAGACGAAAGAACCAGCGCCTTCCTGAACATGCACCGTAAAATCAAATCCAGAGCTAAGGATGTCCTTACCGAGGAAGCCCTTCTCTCGGGCTTGCTCCAACGCAGTGTGAATTCGCTTCACTGCCAGGGGATACTCGGCACGGACATAGATATAACCCTCGGTGGCGCCGATAGCGTACCCGGCGATGGTCAGGCCCTCAATAACGGCATTCGGGTCGGCCTCCAGTATGGAGCGGTCCATGAAGGCGCCAGGGTCACCTTCATCGGCATTGCAGATGACGTATTTCTGATCCCCGTGAGCACTACGGCATAACTCCCACTTACGGCCGGTGGGGAATCCAGCACCACCACGCCCGCGTAGCCCTGCTCTGGAGACCTCGTCGATGACCTGCTCGGAGGTCATCTGCAAAAGGGCCTTTCTCAGCGCTCGATAGCCTCCCTGATCAATATAGTGGTCGATATTCTCTGGATTGATATGTCCGCAGTTGCGCAATATCACGCGCTGTTGTTTCTTATAGAAATTCATGTCTGAATAGAGTGGTATGGCTTCGCCGGTTACCGGGTCACGATAGAAAAGTCGCTCCACCGGCTTGCCATCGCGGAGGTGAGAGCTTACAATCTCCAGTGCATCCTCAGCTTGAACATGAGTATAGAAGATGCCCTCAGGTTCGATGACTACGTTTGGACCCTGCTCGCAGAAACCATGGCAGCCAGTGAAATCCACTTCAACGTCCTTTAGCCCCAGCCGTGCTACCTCTGACTTAAGTGCATCATAGACTGGGCCGGATCCGCTGGAGAGGCATCCCGTTCCTTGGCAGACGAAAACGGTACGATGGTTTTGCATATTACCTTCCACTCTCCTTGAACAGTTGATCCACCTTTTTAGGGTTCATCTGGCCGTAGACCCGGTCGTTGATGACTATATTAGGCGCCAGGGCACAAACGCCGATGCAGGCAACGGTCTCCATGGTATATTCCAGGTCGGTGGTGGTTTCGCCCTCCTCTAAATTCAGGTGCTGCTTTACCAATTTGAGTATTGTCTTTCCTCCCCGCACATGGCAGGCTGTTCCCCGACATACCCTGACCACCTGCCTGCCTCGTGGTTCGGTATAGAGCTGCTCGTAGAATGAAATAACTCCTTGTACCTGGCTGGGAAAGAGTCCCAGCCCTTTGGCTATAATCGGTATAGACTGGGGAGGGATAAATCCAACCTCGTTTTGGATTCTCTGCAACAGTGGAATCAGCGCCCATCTCTGCTGGCTGTACTCATCCACAATTTGCTTTACTTTTTCCAGGTCAACTTCTACAGCTATCTCGGATTTATCCGCCATGTCACACCCTTTCTATCCTTACATTACATAATTTGAGTGAAGGCGTTTTCGACTTCGGCTGTAACGCGATGTTAAATAGTCTGGTGGCCGGGCTCTTGGGGAATGACTGGGGCAAGAAAACCGTTCCTTGGGGAAGTGCATTAGTGATCCTGGCTGCGGCGGTTAGTTCAGCCACAGGCGAAACGACTTTGACTTCATCGCCGTGGCTGATTCCAAGCTTTTCGGCATCAGATTCGCCAATTTCCACAAAAGCCTGCGGGGAGAATTTTTTCAGCCGCCACGCCCTTGAGCTTCTGGTACCACTGCCAAAATGCTGAAGTACGGTTCCGGAGAGTAGAGCAAAAGGAT
>CAZZJX010000098.1:0-5658 GCA_964654845.1 uncultured Dehalococcoidales bacterium | reverse complement strand
TCAAAGAAAATTGCTAAGCCTCCTCAAGAGAAAAGAGAAAGTAGCGATAGCAGAGGTGGAGAAGGCTTTGGGCAGAAAAGAGGCAAAGGCTACTATCGGTCAACTCGTTCGAAAAAATCTGGTAACCAAAACCCAGGAGCTGGAGAGGGTTAAGGTAAGGCCGAAGATGTTGCCCTACATTCGTCTAGCTGTTGGGTCAGATGTACAGCAGGAGGCTGAACACCTCGTTGGGATGCGGAGAGCTCTCAAGCAAGCTAAGCTATTGGAGTATCTGATGGCAGAATCCCGCCCCATTCCTCTCTCCGAAGCCAAGCAGCTTGCCGGTTGCACTAATGCGGTGGTGAACGCGTTAAGAAGGAAAGGCATAGTCACTGTCGAACAGGTTCAGGTATATCGCGACCCCTTGGCTCATCGCCGCTTTTCAATCCTCCCCGCTCCCACCCTTACCTCAGCGCAAGAGGCAGTCTGGCACCAGGTGCAGGCTGCCATGGTCCGGCTTGCCAAAGGTGATAATCTTGAACCGCCTGTTTTCCTGCTTCATGGGGTCACAGGTAGCGGGAAAACAGAAGTCTACCTCCGTGCTCTGGCGCAGGCGATCTCTTTAGGTAAGCGGGCTGTCGTCCTCGTCCCTGAGATCGCTCTCACCCCACAGACTATAGATCGTTTTGCCTCTCGTTTCCCCGGTAGGGTTGCGGTGCTTCATAGTAAGCTGTCTGTAGGAGAGCAGTTCGATGAATGGTGGCGAATTAGGGAAGGTGGTTTCGATGTAGTGATTGGCTCTCGAGGGGCGATCTTTGCCCCTCAACCTGACCTCGGGCTCATTGTCATCGATGAGGAACACGAATGGACCTATAAGCAGCAGGAGCAATCGCCCCGCTACCATGCACGCGATGTGGCTATCAAGCTAGCGCAGCTTACTGGCTCAGTAGTCATCTTGGGTAGCGCTACACCAGATGTCGTCAGTTACTTCAGGAGTAAAGCAGGCGAATATCAACTCCTGGAGCTTCCTGAGCGAATTGATAAGACAGGGGAAAAAGAGGATGCCTATCTTCCAAAGGTGGAGATTATCGACCTAAGGGAGGAGTTGAAGGCTGGGAATAGGAGCATTTTCAGTAGATCGCTTGCTGCGGGTATGGAAAAGGCACTGGCAGCTAAGGAACAGGTGATCCTGTTCTTGAATCGGAGAGGCACAGCTACCTTCGTTCAGTGTCGCAATTGTGGCTACATACTTCGCTGTAAGAGATGCGATGTTGCGCTGACATACCACTCAGCGGAAGCGGATCTTGTCTGCCACCAGTGCAATTCCCACACGGCAGTTCCCGATGTTTGCCCTCAGTGTGGCAGCAGAAGGATAAAGTTTCTGGGCATCGGAACCCAGAAGGTGGCGGAGGAGACAGCTCGTGCTTTCCCCAATGCGAATCTATTGCGCTGGGATCGCGATGTCACCAGAGGGAAGTATTCCCATGAGGACATCCTCGATAGGTTCCTGGCACACGAGGCCGATGTGCTTATTGGCACACAAATGATCGCCAAGGGTCTGGAACTCCCTTTGGTTACCTTGGTGGGGGTTATCAATGCCGATGTTAGCCTTTATCTTCCCGATTTTCGAGCCTCCGAGCGCACCTTCCAGATTCTCAGTCAAGTTGCCGGGAGAGCAGGGCGGGGGATTCTGGCAGGACATGTAATCGTGCAGAGCTATAACCCTGACCACTATGCCATCGTGGCTGCCTCAAAACATGACTATTCCTCCTTCTATGAGCAGGAGATCTCTTTACGGCGCCAGTATCAAAACCCTCCTTTCAGCCGGTTGGCGCGTCTCATTTACACTCACTCCAATAACGCTATTTGCCAAAGAGAGGCGCAGAGGATGCATCAGCGCCTCAAAGAGGAAAGAGATTCGTGGGGTATGGATGTTTCCCTTATCGGGCCAGCCCCAGCCTTTATCCAGCGGATTCGCGGCCGTTATCGCTGGCAGATTATCATTCGGGGCACCGACCCGGTTCGACTTCTGGCTGAAGTCACGGTTCCTCAAGGATGGACGGTCGACATCGACCCGGCCAGCCTTCTTTGACAATAAGGTGCTTTCTCCACTATAATCTTAACCGCCTCCCAGTTGGCGAATAGTCATGGTTGAAGGTTAGATGGCAGTCCGTCCTATTATTAATCACCCTAACCCATTGCTTCGCCAGAAATCAAAGCGCGTGCGGAATGTTGATGAGTCGATACAGCGCATCATCGATGACATGGTGGATACAATGCATCAAACCCAAGGTGTTGGATTGGCGGCGCCTCAGATTGGGGTTCTCCTGCGGGTGATCGTGATCGAGCTGCCGGGAGAGGAAGTCTTGGCTCTGGTGAATCCTGAAATTGTTAGGAGGTCTGGGGAGCGCCTGGTTGAGGAGGGATGTCTCTGTGTTCCCGGTTATCGAGGGGAGATAAAGCGCTCAGAAAAGGTTACGGCGAAAGGGCTCGATCGGCATGGGAAGGAGATTCGTATCAAAGGGGAGGGGCTCCTCGCTCAGGCCCTGGAGCATGAGACCGATCATCTTAGAGGCGTGTTATACATTGACCATTTGGAGAGCGTAGATAAGCTATACCGAATAGGAGAGGAGACTGAAACACCCGAGATATAGAACTTTGGAACTTTGAAAATCAGGGCTCAACAGACCTATCCATAAAGCCCTGCTTTTTTTGAAACTGCTCGAGAGGTTTGGTTGGGAAAATTAATTGAGAAGGGTGCAAAATTTGTTTGTAGATACGGAGGTATCTCCAATTCTATTAAGGTTGAGGGAGATTTTAGGGGAACACTCCATCGATTGCTACCTCACTGGTGGGTTTGTTCGTGATGCCATAATGAGGCGAGCCACTGTTGATATTGATGTCGTCGTTGGGACCCGCGCTATGGATGTAGCTCGAGATGTTGCCAGCATCATAGGTGGTAAGTATATTCCTTTGGACGAGCCACACCAAATAGCGAGGGTCATTGTCCCAGGAGGGAAGCATTTTCACCTCGACTTTGCTACCATCCGTGGTAATATTGAAGAGGACCTCACCGATAGGGATTTCACTATAAACACGATTGCGGTAAACCTACAGGAAATAGCTGGCTCTGTTATTACCTTTGTCGATCCTTTTAAAGGCTGGGATGATATTAAGGGCAGACAGGTGCGTGCCGTCAGTGAGGCGGTGTTGCAGGAAGACCCACTGCGACTTATGCGCGGGCCTCGCTTGGCAGCCGAGTTGGGTTTCTCCATCGAAAGTGAGACCAAAACCCTAATAGAGCGTAATCACCAGCTTATCACCAGTGTCGCCGCCGAGAGAGTGCGGGATGAACTCTGTCGCCTTCTCGCCGTTCCAAAGGCTGCGGAGTCGCTTCGCCTGCTCGACGAGCTAGGGTTGCTAATGATGATTATCCCTGAACTTTCTGCCGCCAAGGGGGCGCAGCAGCCGAAGGAGCACTTTTGGGATGTTTTCGAGCATTCCATTGAGATGGTTGCTGCTATAGAGTTCGTGCTCAGGGTAGAGAGCGCGACTTATCGGGATGACGAACTGTTAGCTTTTGTTCCCTGGTCCAAGGCACTGGCCGAGCACTTTGAGGAGGAGGTATCCGTCGGGCATACGAGGAGGATGCTTCTCAAGCTTGCTGGACTGCTCCACGATATAGCCAAGCCCCAGACCACTTCGATTGAGGAAAACGGCAGGATGCGCTTCTTTGGGCATGCCCAGGAGGGGGCAGGTATCGTAGAGGGGATAATGAAACGGCTGAGGTTCAGCGCTCGCGAGACGGATATGGTAAGCAAGATGGTCGAGCACCATATGCGCCCGGGGCAAATGGGAGGGGAAGTGCCATCTCGTCGTGCCATTTACCGCTATTTCAGGGACACCGGAGATGTGGGTATCGATACCATCTTCCTCAATCTTGCCGACCATCTGGCAGCAAGAGGACCCTACTTAGAGTTGGATAAGTGGAGGGAGCATACCCATAGCCTGGCTTACGTGCTTGAAGAGCGTTTCAAGGATGAGAGCGTCGTTGCGCTACCGAAGCTAATAAGTGGGCACGACCTTATAGATATCTACGGCATGGCGCCGGGGCCTCAAATCGGTGAGCTTCTGGAAGCGGTGCGCGAGGCACAGGCTGATGGCGAGGTCTCCAACAGGGAAGAGGCGCTTTCCTTTGTCCAAAAGCGCCTTATGGCGGGCAACAAAGGTTGACATAATTTAAGGTGGTCTGAAGAAGAGAAATGAGCAGAAGGCAAATCCTGACGCTGTTAATCATAATTGCGATTGCAGCCTTCTCTGTATCAGCACTTGCGACCAATATTGGTGGGCGTGAGGGGTTAGTGCTGGGGCTTGACCTCGCTGGTGGCACTAACCTTGTATATGAGGCGGATTTTACCGACCTTGAGGAGGGTGGGAAGGCAGATAGCCTTAAAGGGGCCAAGGATATCATAGAGAGGCGAATTAATGCCTATGGGGTCTCGGAGGCGATTGTTCAAATAGTAGGAGGTGACCGTATCTCGGTCCAGCTACCTGGGGTTGGCAACATTACAGAGGCCGAAGAACTGGTGGGCAGGACCGCAGAGCTCATTTTCCGGGAGCAGGCTACGGGTGGCAGTACCTTCCTCGCAGAGGCGGTGAGTGTCGAGGATACTCATATTACCGTTGTCGATGTAACAGGGTTCGGCATTGAAAACATCTTTATGGTAGGCTCTATGGATTCGCCTGAGGCCGAGGCTAAAACGGTGAAGACTGTGGACGGAGCCAACAATACTATCACTGTGGACTCCCCCTTCGAATATGATCATGCAATCGATGAACCGGTTGCAAATGTTTGGATCCCATCTACAGGAACCATTGAAGGCGAGGAGATACTGCTTACCGGCAAGTATCTCAAGCCGAACTGCTTCGTGGATATCAATCAGCAAACCAACGAGCCCTTGGTGCGCTTCGAGTGGGATGATACCGGGGCCAAACTCTTCTCGCAGATCACAGGACGACTCATCGGGCAACCTCTGGGCATATTCCTCGATAATATGCTTATCTCAGCACCAACAGTTCAAGCTCAGATAGGTGCCAGTGGCGTTATCGAGGGACTGAATATCGGCGAGGCAGAGATGCTGGCGATCCAGCTTAACGCTGGTGCGCTGCCGCTTCCCCTTGGACACTGGGAGGATGGAATTTTCTATTCTGGTCCAGCAGCAAGCCGCACCGTTGATGCCACCCTTGGCGCTGACTCTCTCCGCATGAGTTTGATAGCTGGGATAGTCGGAGTGGTGCTGCTTTTGCTCTTCATGATCATTTACTATCGCCTGTCTGGCGGTTTGGCATGCGTTGCCCTGGCCATTTATGCCGTCGTGATGCTTATGATATTTAAGATGGTGCCGGTTACCCTTACTCTGGCGGGGATTGCGGCTTTTATTCTCTCTTTAGGGATAGCCGTCGATGCCAATGTTCTCATTTTCGAAAGGATGAAGGAGGAGCTAAGGGGAGGGAAGGCCCTGAGGGCGGCTATCGAATCGGGGTTCAATCGTGCTTGGCCCGCCATTCGCGATAGCAATATCTCCACCCTTATTACCTGTGCCATCCTGTACTGGTTTGGGAGCAGAATGTTTGGCGGTGCCATGGTGATGGGGTTTGCTCTGACGCTAGGTATTGGGG
>CAZZJX010000097.1:2318-5673 GCA_964654845.1 uncultured Dehalococcoidales bacterium | reverse complement strand
CCTCAATCTCGCTCCGGCTCATCTCAGATAGAGCGCTGGCATTTAACTGTGGTGACAAGGGCATGAATGTAGCCAACTCACCGAGCAAACCTTCAAGGTCCCATCCCTCAGAGCGGTCACCGTGGAGATAAGAAATAACAAGGCCCTGAATCTCCCCGGTGAGCATCGACTGGATGTTGCCCTTGATGTCGGCGCCAGACAGGATCTTCTTTCTCTCCTCGTATATTACTTCGCGGTGTTTGTTTACCACATCATCATAATCGACCAGGTGCTTCCTGATGTCGAAGTTATAGCCCTCGACCTTGGTCTGAGCACTCTCTATAGCCTTGCCAACCATGGAGTGCTCGATAGGGGTATCCTCATCCAACTTCATTCGTTCCATAAAGCCTTTAATACGGTCGCCGCCAAAACGGCGCATCACGTCGTCCTCGAGCGATACATAGAAGCGGGAGCTTCCCGGGTCACCCTGGCGCCCAGCGCGCCCTCTTAATTGATTGTCGATACGCCTTGCCTCGTGTCGATCCGTGCCGACGACATGAAGTCCGCCCAGTTTGACCACCCCGTCGTGCTTTTCCTGCCACTCCCTCTCATCCTGGCCCTCGGGGTTTCCTCCAAGTATTATGTCAACACCGCGCCCCGCCATATTGGTAGCCACAGTAACCGCCCCCGGCTGACCTGCCTGAGCGATGATCGCCGCCTCCTTCTCGTGATGCTTGGCGTTCAGGACCTGATGAGGGATTCCCGTCCGCTTAAGAAGCTCGCTCAATCTCTCCGATTTCTCGATGGACACCGTGCCCACCAAAACCGGGCGCTCCTGTGTATTAAGACTTTCAATCTCGCGGGCAACGGCGCGGAACTTGGCATCCTCATTCTGATAGACCTGGTCGGGGTTGTCAGCGCGGATCATCGGCTCATTTGTCGGGATGACCACTACCTCAAGGTTATATATCTTGTGGAACTCCTCAGACTCGGTGACCGCAGTGCCAGTCATTCCAGCAAGCTTTTCATATAGCCGGAAATAGTTCTGGAAGGTGATTGTAGCCAGGGTTACATTCTCCCGCTGAACCTGAACCCCCTCTTTAGCCTCGATAGCTTGATGAAGCCCCTCGGAGTAGCGACGCCCATGCATCAGCCGCCCGGTAAATTCATCGACGATGATCACCTGCCCATCTTTTACCATGTAATCCCGGTTTTTCTTAAAGAGCACATTTGCCTTTAAGGCGCTCTCCAGATAATGGGTGAGCAAGTAGTTCGAAGGGTCATACAGGTCATGCGCCTTCAGAAGTTCCTCTTTTCTCAGCATCTTCTCCACCTTAGAGATGCCTTCATCGGTCAGGGTCACCACCCGGTCCTTCTCATCAATCTCGTAGTCCTCGTCCTGGCGCAGGCGAGGGATCAATTTGGCGAAGGTCTGGTATTTCTGCGCCGCCTCCGTCGCTGGCCCGCTGATAATAAGCGGGGTGCGCGCCTCATCAATGAGGATGTTGTCCACCTCATCAACGATAGCGTAGTGAAGGGGGCGCTGCACACACAGCGAAAGATCAACCACCATATTATCCCTGAGGTAGTCAAAGCCAAACTCGTTGTTGGTGCCATAGGTGACGTCAGCTTCATAGGCCTGGCGGCGGGCGATGGGCTTGAGATGTATCCAGGCGGGGTCCTCCGAGTCATAGTCCGGGTCGAAGAGGAAGGAAGCCTCATGCTGGATGCTGGCAACACTCAAGCCAAGGAGATGATAGATGGGACCCATCCAGTGGCAGTCTCGCTTGGCTAAATAGTCATTCACCGTAACTATATGAGCCCCTTTACCGCTGAGGCCATTAAGGTACATGGGCAGAGTGGCTACCAGGGTCTTCCCTTCGCCGGTCTTCATTTCAGCTATCTTCCCCTGATGAAGGACGTCGCCTCCCATAAGCTGGACATCGAAGTGGCGCTGCCCCAATGTTCGTTTGGCCGCCTCCCTGACTGCGGCGAAAGCCTCGGGCAAAAGCTGGTCCAGTGATTCGCCACTCTCCAGGCGAGCCCGAAACTCATCAGTCTTTTGGCGGAGCTCGTGAACAGACAGCGCCTCGAATTCAGGCTCAAGGGCATTGACACGTTCAACAACGGGCTGGAGCCGCTTTAGCTCCTTCTCGTTGGAATCCAAAAGACCGCTAAACAACTTAACCATGTTTATTTACCACCGATTATTCTCCGTGCCTCATCAACCATCGATTCCAAGACCGAGATTTTTACCTCGCCCATGCCATCGACGGTGAAGGCATGGACCGAAGAGGCAGCATCAGACCTCAGGATACAAGGTATGCCGTTACTCTCCAGCAGTCCTTTAATAACCTGTGCCTCCAATTCTCCCGAGGCGTGATAAACATCCACCTTTTTTTCTTTCCTACGCATGACCCCACCACATTACTCGAACATCGCCCCCACGGAGAGACCACTGTGGATGCGGTGGATCGCCTCGCCAAGAAGCGATGCTATGGAGAGAACGGTGATCTTATCGCACTTATTGCTTTCCCGGATGGGGATGGTGTCAGTGACCACCACCTCTGTGACCGGGCTTGAGGCGATCCTGTCGATAGCCGGACCGGAGAAGACAGGATGGGTACAACATGCATTGATCTCTGTGGCACCATTCTCCTTCAAAGCGTCTACAGCAGCGACTAAAGAGCCTGCAGTATCGATCTCATCATCAAATAAGAGGGCACACTTACCTCTTACATCGCCAATGATGTTAAGGGTCTCGGCCCAGTCAGCATTGCCCACTCGCCGCTTCTCAATGATCGCCAAGGGGGCATTGAACCTCTGGGCAAGGTCACGGGCCCGCTTGGAGATGCCAATGTCGGTAGCCACCACCACCAGGTTCTCCGCACCCTTTTCCTCAAAGTATTTGCTTAAGATATAGAGCGCTGTCAGTTCGTCAACCGGTATGGTGAAGAAGCCTTGAATCTGCCCGGCATGAAGGTCCACCGTAATCAATCGGTTGGCGCCAGCCACAGTTATCATATCGGCGACGAGCCGAGCTGTTATCGGCACCCTGGGCTGATCCTTCTTATCGGTACGCCCATAGCCGAAGTAGGGGACGACTGCTGTGATTCTCCCCGCCGAAGCCCTCCTCAAGGCATCAAGCATTATTAAAAGCTCCATTACGCTCTTATTCACCGGTGATGAGATCGGCTGGATGGCAAAAACGTCTCGCTCACGGACATTCTCCAGGATTCGCACGAATGTATTCCCGTTGCTGAACTCGAATACCTCGGCATTGCCTAAAGGAATACCCAGATAATCACAAATCCCTTGAGCCAGTGAAGGATGAGTATTGCCAGTGAAAACCTTTAGTTCATCAATCATCAGTCAC
>CAZZJX010000097.1:0-2218 GCA_964654845.1 uncultured Dehalococcoidales bacterium | reverse complement strand
AAGCCTTCCAACGCATCTCTCGCCGCCTCCACCTCTGCCTTCCGCTTGCTCCTCCCACGCCCACCGCCAATCACGCAGTCACCCACAAGTACCTCGACGCTGAACTCCTTAGCATGGTCAGGCCCCTCCTCCTTAGTAGTTCTGTAAACCGGGGTTGCCTGATGCCTCGCCTGAACGACCTCCTGAAGCCTGGATTTATAATCAGCAACGAGATTCCCTTCAATCACATTGTGAATCTCGGTATCGAAAAGCCTGAGAACAAGATCCCTAGCGACGGAGAAGCCCTTGTCTATCAAAACGGCTCCGAGCACCGCCTCAAAAAGCCCCGCCAGAGTGGATTTTCTTTGGCGGCCGCCACTAGCCTCCTCACCATGCCCCAAGTAAAGGTGGTCGCCAAGCCCCAGTGAGCTTGCTAAACGAGCTAGGGTTTCCCCACGCACCAGCGAGGCTCGAAGCTTGGTCAGCTTACCCTCAGATAAATCATAGCATTCCTCATACAGCTTCTCAGCGATAACAAAACCCAGCAGAGAATCGCCCAAGAATTCAAGACGCTCATTAGAGGAGAGGTGGAAATCAGTATTTTCATTGAGGTAGGAGCGGTGAACTAAGGATTGCTCAAGCAGAGACAAGTCTTCGAAGGCGATACCCAGAATGTCCTGCAAGGAAGCAAGATCAGCCAAATTCAGACCCCCTATCAGGCCAGCATAGTAAGCCTACCTCGTTTTGTCAAGGAGAGAATGCTATAATCAATAGAGGCTTCGATGGATAATCTAGTCTCAAAGATGGAAAATCGCCTGCCACAGGAGCTTATCACCTTTCTCCATACTGCAGGGGAAGTGGCAGATAATCAAGGACAGCGACTGTATCTTGTTGGAGGAGCGGTGCGCGATCTGCTTCTGGAGCGTCCCAATCTGGACTTCGACCTGGTGGTGGAAGGCGATGCCCCTCTATTAGCCCGGCAGCTTGCTAAAGCTAGCGGAGAGAAGCCGACGATTCACCATCAATTCGGCACAGCAAAGTTCCGCAGTGGGAACCTTAGCATTGACCTGGCGACAGCGCGCTGCGAGACCTACTCAAGGCCAGGGGCGCTCCCTGACGTGACGCCTGGAAAAATTCGAGATGACCTTTTCAGGCGCGACTTCTCCATAAACGCCATGGCTCTTGACCTTACCCACAGTTCCTTCGGCGAGTTGTTAGACGCCTACGGTGGTATGAATGACCTGGAGCAACGCTTAATTCGTATATTGCATGATAGGAGCTTTATCGATGATGCCACCCGTATTCTAAGAGCGCTTCGCTATGAACAGAGGCTTGGCTTTAGGCTGGAGGAGGCTACCGAAAAGCTTCTCCGTGAACATGCATCCATGCTGGACGCCGTTAGTGGCGATAGGATAAGGCATGAGCTGGAGCTTAACCTAGAAGAAGACCATCCCGAGCGAATTCTGCGGCGCACTGAAGAACTAGGGGTTCTCAAGGCACTCCACCCCTCCTTGAGAGGCGATGGTTGGCTTGCGGAGAAATTTGAGCAGGCTTGCCAATTGCAGCCACCGGATCCAACTCTATATATGTTGCTGCTCATCTATCACCTCACTGAGGAGGAGAATGAGCAGCTTATCGCCCGTCTCAATATAGTTGGAGAATTGGGGCGAAGCATTCGGCAGGTGCTACAACTGAAGCCGATGCTACATACGTTAGCTGAGTCCGACTTGCCTCCCAGCAGCATATACCGACTACTAAAGCAGTATTCTCCCACAGCGATCACCGCCTCTGCCCTGGCCTGTGATTCTCCCATAATTCGCTCTCGCCTTGAGCTCTATCTAGACGATTTGCGTTATGTCAAGCCATTTCTCGATGGGGAGGACCTAAAAAGACTGGGGCTGCAGCCTGGCCCTCGCATGGGGAAGATGCTTCAGGCGCTTCTGGAAGCAAAGCTGGATGGCAAGGTGAACACCAGGGAAGAGGAGGAGGCCCTGGTCCGTCAATGGCTAAAATAAACCTACATGGAAAGGTGCCCACCCACAAATAATGATTCCATATTGTCATTCTGAGGGAGCGCAGCGACCGAAGAATCTCTTCAAGCAGACAAGCAGAGATTCTTCGCCTTCGGCTCAGAATGACACAACATATGGAGAAAGTTATATTTTCGAAGTAGCATTAGGGAGAGAGAGATGGAAGAAATATGTGATGTCTGCGGACTGCCGCTAGATGAGAAGAATGT
>CAZZJX010000096.1:0-5708 GCA_964654845.1 uncultured Dehalococcoidales bacterium | reverse complement strand
AGTGCTCTGTCTACACACAGTTATTGGAGCATACTCAATCGTAAATATCCATCTGAGTGGGAGCAACATCGGTACAAGAGAAGACTGAACAGAGAATAGCTGGCCTGTGACAGCTTTCGAGGGGCCAACGTTCAACTGAAATACCTGGGTGGGAGTCCTATGGGGTGGTGATTCGGGGCAGCCTCTTTTGCAGGTAGCTTTGCAGTAGGCTAACAGAAGAGAAGTGTGAGTGTTTCTTCCCAGGTGGGCCTTCTATTTCTTCTGGGCATCCCCAAGCGTAGCCGTGATGGCTGCATCTACTGCGTCGGAACTGAAACCACCTGCTTGCAGAGCCGCCCTGGCCACGTAGACGTCCTCGATAATTCCTCCGCTTACCCCGATGCCTCCTAATATCATTCCGTTCCTTATGATCGGAAACCCTCCTGGAAATGTAATCCACCGTTCATGGAAGAAGAGAGGGACCAGTCCCCCCGCACAATACTGGCTGGCAAAGCTCCCGGTAGGCATCTTCCCAAATACTGTCGTAAACGCTTTGTCTTGGGCAATCTGTATGCTGAACAACGCAGCGTTGTCCATGTGGCTAAAGGCTATCAGATTACCCCCGGCATCGCTAATAGCTATTGACATAGGCACACCCTGTTTCTCCGCTTCTTTCTCGCCCGCTTCTAGCATCTTCTTGGCAACATCAAGCGTCAGACCAGAACCGTAGGATAGACTCCCACTCTTCCATGCAGCCGGAGTCGAATTTGCGGGCTCGTTCATTCTGAGCTACCTCCTATTTTGATTTGGCCTGGCAAGCCATATTTACACATGAACATCTCTGGCTTCTCTTAATGTGCTTAGGGCTATGGTTTCCGATATCAGATACTTTCGCTATGGTATACTCAGGCTCCTTCATTGTCAATTTCGCTTGCCGCCTTGATAAGCGCGCACAATAGTAGATTGAAATCGCCGGTGAAGCATGATTTGGCAGGAGCGAAAGCATTCTTGGTCGGACCCCTTCAGAAGGTGATTCATACTTGTGTACTGTGCTAGAATGTGAAGGAACGTCACCCTGAGATGCGATAACGACTTTGACGGATAACTCGGTGATAGGTCTAATCGTCGTCAAAGTGTCTACTGGTAAGATTTTCAAAGTGGCAAGATAGACACTACGTGACCAGACTATAGCTTCGGGTATTCAATCAGAATCTGGCTTTCATTTCTCGAAAGGACAACTATTATGGTAGGAATAACTTCGTACGGTGCCTACATTCCGCTCTATCGTCTGAATCGAGCTGATATAGGCCGCGCCTGGGATATTCCAGCAGCGCCAGGCGAAAGAGCTGTAGCCAATTATGATGAAGATAGCCTGACTATGGCTGTAGAAGCAGCCAGGGATTGTCTCAAGGGAATCAAGGTTGATGGCGTTGATGGACTGTTTTTTGCCTCTACCACGTCGCCGTACAGGGACAAGCAAACTGCTGCCACCATAGCTATGGTCCTGGGAATGAATAGAGAATCAGTCACAATGGATTTCAGCGGTTCTTTGAGATGTGGAACTAATGCTCTGAGAGCCGCTGTGGATGCCATTAGAAGTGGCTCGGCCAATCACATTCTGGTAATTGCTTCTGAAATGAGATTAGGCTACCCTGCCGGGGCCAACGAGATCAGTTTCGGCGATGGTGCGGCTGCAGTTCTGATAGGAAGCGAATCACTAATTGCCGAAGTTGAAGGTAGTCATTCTGTTTATGAAGAGCTTCAGGACTTCTGGAGATCGGACAGGGACCTTTTTGTACGTTCCGCCGAGGATAGGTTCATTGTAGACGAGGGCTATAGCAAGGTAGTCCCGGCGGCAGTTTCTGGCGCACTGAAGAAATTCAATTTAACGTCGAAAGATTTCTCCGCCTGTATTTTGTATGTTCCCAGTCAGCGACAGGTAGGTGCGCAGGTCAAGAAATTGGGATTCGACCCCAAAACTCAATCAAAGGATACGCTATTCTCCAATGTCGGAGATGCCGGCTCGGCCATGCCCATGATGAGCCTAGTACAGTCTCTGGAAGAAGCCGTAGCCACCAACAGAATCATGCTTGTTGCGTATGGAAACGGCTGTGATGTGTTCAGCCTTAAGATTACCGATGACATAAAGAAAGCCAAAATCAAAGGCAGGATGGGAATCACCGGATTCATGGCATCAAAGAAGATGCTCAGCAACTACAATCGGTACTTGCGCTGGCGCGAATTGGTAACCGTACAGCCATCGGCACGTCCCCCCATAGAGTATCGTTTGCCCGGGCCTCAAGCACTGTGGAAGGAAAACGAAAAGGAATTACGGCTAAGGGGCACCAAGTGCAAGAACTGTGGGACCCCACAATATCCCCCTCAGAGGGTATGCGTAAACTGTCGCGCCAAGGACAACTTCGAGTACTATTTGTTTTCTGAAAAAAATGCCAAGGTTTTCTCATTTTGCCATGACCATCTTATGGCCACTGTCGATCCTCCAGTCACTGTAGCAGTACTCGATTTCGAAGGAGGAGGCAGAATGCTTATGGACATGACTGATAGAGACCCTACCGAGTGTAAGGTCGGAATGTCCGCAGAGCCGACGTTCAGGAAGCTCTACTACGTCGGTGGTATCTACAACTACTGGTGGAAATGTCGTCCCGCGAGATAGAGACATATTGTTCACGAAAGGACGGAATAGAATGGAAGGTATTAGGGACAGAGTAGCCATTATAGGTATGGGATGCATCAAATTCGGCGAGAATTGGGAGCAGACCATAGACGATATGATCATAGATGCTGTCTACGAGGCATACGATGATGCGGGCGTAGGCCCTGATGATATTCAAGCTGCATGGTGGGGCAGTGTTTGGGCAGGAGAGACAGCCCAGATTGCAGCAAGCCCATTGAAGTTGGGCTACATACCGTTTACCCATGTTGAAAATGCCTGTGCCACAGGTTCTGAAGCTTTGAGAGGTGCTTGCTATGCAGTAGCTTCAGGAGTCGTTGACATAGCGTTGGCAGTGGGCGCAGAAAAACTAAAGGATACCGGTTTTATGGGACTACCCCAAGTGCGGCCGATTGCCACCTGGAGCTATCGGGTGTCTAGTGATACACCGCCAGCTGAATTCGCTATGATGGCAACCGGATACTTCGCTAAACATGGATTAAGTGTGGAAGAGGGGAAGAAACTGCTGGCACAGATAGCGATCAAGAATCACCACAACGGTTCTCTTAACCCTAACGCTCATTTTCAGCGGGAGATTACGCTGGAAATGGTAATGAATGCTCCTATTGTAGCTTACCCCTTGGGTCTGTTCGATTGCTGCGGCGTTAGCGATGGGGCGGCAGCAGCCATCGTGACTCGTGCTGACATGGCAAAGAAATTTAGGCCTGACCCTATTTACATAAAGGCTACCACTATTTGCCAGGGACCGCGCGAAGGTTTCTTGAGCCAGAATTATGACTTCGCACACGTGGAGGAGACAAAGCGGGCTGCTGTAGCTGCGTACAAAGAGGCCGGGATAGGGAATCCCAGGGAAGATCTGAGTTGTGCCGAGGTTCACGACTGTTTCACTATTACAGAGCTGACTATTTACGAAGATATGCAATTCAGCCCCCCCGGACAGGCCAGACATGATATTCAGGCTGGGACATTCACGCTGGATGGCAGACTACCTATCAATACGGATGGCGGTCTGAAATGTTTTGGACATCCAGTCGGTGCCAGCGGATTGAGAATGATGTATGAGGTCTACAAGCAACTTCAAGGTAAGGGTGATAAACGTCAGGTGAAGAATCCAAGACTGGGCTTGACGCATAATCAGGGTGGCGCACCGGGGACGGCAACGGTAAGCGTGGTGATAGCTGGTAATGAGTTAGGCTAGAGCCAAGAGTTAATAGTGGGCTCATGCTTACGTCCAAGATCAAGGGAGTAGCGCCAGACCATCGATTGCCCACTTACGATTGGGCCTGAAATGAACAGAAACTAAATCACTGTTGCCAGAAACTTCGGAGAAGCGTACCGGGAAATCGGAATCAATCTATTCTCGAATAACGGAATGATACGTGTTTCCAAGGAGGAAGTGATTCATGAGTTCTACTGTGTCAGACCTCGAGCAGATATTCCATCCGAAATCTTTAAGTATTGTTGGTGCTTCAAGCAGGGAGGGCAGTTTCGGCCGGATGTTTTTGGAGGGGCTCATTCGAATAGGTTTCAGAGAGATTTACCCGGTTCACCCACGTGAAACGGAGCTGCTGGGCCTAAAAGCCTATCAGAGCATAAAGGATATTCCCCATGACGTAGATATCGCTATTCTCATGACCCCGCCAGATAGCACGCTGCAAGTAGTTCAAGATTGTGCTGAAAAAGGAATGAAGGGCGTTATCGTCTTCACAGCCGGGTTTGGTGAGAAAGGAGCTGAAGGAAAGAAGATCGAGCAGCAGATCTGCATGGTTGCTCGCTCCAAAGGCATCAGAGTTATCGGTCCCAACTCAATAGGTATCTACTGTCCAACTTCTAAATTGCTGACATTTCCTCAAGGGCTGATGCATGACATAACGACGAAGGGCGGCACTGTAGGCTCCTTTTCACATAGCGGCTCTTTTGTTGATTACCTTACTTATATTCTGACAAGAAAAGGTATTAGATTCAGCAAAGTAGTAAGCTGTGGCAACGAATGTGATTTGAACGCTGTAGACTTCCTAGAGTATTTTGGGCAAGACAGAGAGACAAGGATCATTATCTCATATCTAGAAGGTATCAAAGATGGCAGGCGATTCTTCGAGCTGGCCCGTGGCATCTCAAAGGAAAAACCTATTATCGTATGGAAGGGTGGTGCTACTGAACTCGGAGCCAGGGCTGCTATGTCGCATACTGGCGCTCTGGCTGGGGCGAAATCCGTGTGGGAGGCTATGTTCGAACAAGCTGGGATAATTAGCGTCCGTAGCTTCGAGGAAATCGTAGACTGTCTTTTCTGCCTTTACTATTTGCCACTGCCCAAGGGCAAAAGGATCGCCGTTGTGGCTGGAATGGGAGGAACCAACGTTGGCACTACAGATAATTGCATTGAACTGGGGCTTGAAATGGCCCGCTTATCAGATGCGACTTTGGAAAGGCTGACGCACCTGTTGCCGCCAGTAGGTACAAGCGTCGGTAACCCCACCGATATCGGTGTGGCTACACTAGTCGCTCCAAACCTCTATGGGGAAACGCTAAAGATATTGAGCGAGGACGAGAATGTCGACATGCTTCTGGCAATCAGCGATCCCGGCCGGCCATGTACACAGAGCATTGTGGAAGCAGCAAATACAATTCAGAAGCCGCTGGCTGTAACATTGTTCGCGCTACCAGAGTTTGCAGCTGAAGAGTATGCCTTCTTGGGAGAAAACAACGTTGCTACGTTTGGCGATGCAAAAAGAGGCGTGGCTGCGCTGGCCAGGATTACCAAATACGCTAGTTACAATGGTGAGAGATAGACGAGAAATACCGCAAAGGTGGCTCGCGTAGCGACAGACCTCAAATTCGAGATAATGATTACATCAGAGGGAGGAATGACGGTACTTAACTGCGGAGACACGGAAATCTGCTTGTGCCAGTGAAGTCTGAGGAATGAACGATGTATACTGTGTTCCCAGGTAGATCTATTCTCCTTCCCTATAGGCATCCTCTGTTTATTGATTCATACTAAGCTTGTCCGTGTCCCCGATATTATTGATAATCGGAG
>CAZZJX010000095.1:0-5735 GCA_964654845.1 uncultured Dehalococcoidales bacterium | reverse complement strand
GCGCAAGATGCCCCACCAGCCACTCCACCCACTATCAAGATTCGCGGTTTGCCAGGCTGACGTTTTTCCTCAAGATTATTGTCCATGGTATCGACTTCCTCCATTGCTACTGACTTATTGGCTTCACTTGCAGGTATGTTACCATAATACGAGAGGTCCGATATAGTCACATTAAGACAATACTGATCGCCCCGACTGCCTCAAGGGAAAGCAGGTAATCATCGGCGGAGATGGCGAGCGCCGCGGCGCAGTTGCCTCGACTTCCTGTGAAGTGTGACCTTCCGGCATCCACGTCGACATGCCGCTACCTAAGAAATAGTCAATAGTTTTTGTGCGGTGTCCAAGATATGCTAAAGAGTTAAGGAGTAACAATTCGTAAAAATGCGGTGATTACTGGCTTGTATCCAAAATGAGTTAAGAGTAATAATAATAAATGATTTGTTCCAATGTTAGGACTGTAGGAGGACCATCATGACATGGTGGAGCTGGATTCTTATAGCAGTATTGATTGGTCTGATAGTGCTGTTAATCCTGTTGAGGCGGAGGCGCTAAAGTCGAAGTCACCAAAAGCCAAAATACTGTCTAGAGAAAGCCCGATACAATTATCATCTCTTGCTCGGTTTGGTTAGTGTGAGTGCGACAGATTGTGGATTGAATCCATCACATCAATTATCTTACTAATTCTTCCCCAATCCTTAGCCTTACATGCTTTCTTAAGTTCAGTGATTACCCATGCATCGGTATCGCTTAAGAAACTGATCAGGTCTTCCTTCAACATAGGCCACGATTCAAGGATGCTATACTCAATATTTGACATTTTTCGTTTCCTCCAAGACTATCAGTTTCTAGCATTCTAAATTATCCGACACTAATGCACAATTCGTCATTTTGTGTGCTGACTTAACAAGATAAGTGGTTGCGCAATAATCCGAGCCCTTCTTGTCCGAAGCTTGGATCATGGCTGCACCCAACACCTCTCTAATCTGCGATGTTGACTCTGGCTATGAGCGTCTTCTAAGTGTAAGGATGGGTAAGAAAACTCAAGTAAATACAGGTTGACAAGGGGGATATGGAGGTCTATTATTGTACTCATTCAGAGATTCCAGGAAGTGGGAGCAACGGGTTTGCGGAGAGGTAGAGCTACGTCCAGAGCAAATCACAAACAAAACACGCTGTCGTGCTGCCTGTATTTGGCGGCCTAGATGGCAGTGACCCAATAGTGAAACCGTCTATAGTAAGTTGATTTTACGGAGGAGGTAACTATGTGAAATTGCTGAGAGAGATCCAAGGTATACAAGAATCAAATTGAAAGGAGAACGAAGATAGATGAAAAGAATATGGATTCTGGTGTTAGCACTGGCTCTGGTGTTATCCTCAGCGCCATTGGCTATGGCGCAAGAGCCAGTCGAACCACTGACTCCTCCACCAACCAGTGCAACAGAAATGGTGCTCGATGAGACCAGTCCGTTCTGGTTTGTGGAGCTGTTCAGTCCCCCTGCCGTAGAGGGAACCAATATGAGGACCCTGACGGCAGAGAAGAACGCCTTCCGCACCAACGCCAAAAAGGCTGGTTTGGTGTACACGGAGCGTTTTGCCTACGATACACTATTCAACGGTTTCTCGATCTCAATTGAGCCATCCCAGCTAGGCAAGCTGGCCCTGATCCCCGGCGTCAAGAATATTTATCCGGTCGGGATCATTGACCTGCCTGAACCGCAGCAAGGCCCGGCGCCTGAGCTATTCACCTCCCTGGAGATGATCGGCGCCGACATTGCGCAGAGCGAACTGGGTCTCACCGGCGAAGGCATCAAAGTGGCAGTGATGGATTCGGGCATCGATTACGACCACCCGGACCTGGGCGGTGGTTTCGGCCCCGGTTTCCGTGTAGCTACCGGCTGGGATTTCGTCGGGGATGCTTTCAATGGCGACAACACGCCAGTTCCCGACCCCGACCCGGATGACTGCATGGGCCACGGCACGCATGTGGCCGGCATCATCGGCGCGAACGGCGGCGTTGTTGGCGTTGCCCCCGGAGTGACCTTCGGCGCATATCGTGTCTTTGGCTGTGCGGGTCATACCCAGTCCGACATCATGATCGCTGCTATGGAGATGGCCCTGGCAGACGGCATGGACATACTCAACATGAGCATCGGCGCGGCCTTCGACTGGCCTCAATCGCCGACCGCCATGGCTGCTTCCCGACTAGTTAACGCGGGAATGGTTGTAGTGGCCTCCGTCGGCAACGAAGGTGATTACGGCCTGTATGCAGAGGGGGCGCCCGGCCTAGGTGAGAAGGTAATCGGTGTGGCATCGTATGATAATACCTTTACCTATCTGCCCTATTTCACCGTAGGTGGCCAGAATATCGGCTTTATCACCATGGAATACGCACCCGACCCGCCCACTTCTGGCACGGATGAAATCGTCGAGGCCAATCTGGATGGCACACCCATAGTGCCCGGCTCCCTGCTGGGCAAGGTGGCTCTGATATCGCGCGGTGAATACAGTTTCAACCTAAAAGCGACCAATGCTATCGCCGCTGGCGCAGTGGCCGTTGTGATCTACAACAACGCTCCCGGCCTGTTCAACGGCACACTGGGAGAGCCCATCGACGGTGTCACCCCCGTTGTCGGCATCTCGCAGGTCGGTGGGGCGATCATTCTATCCCAAGCCGCTCCGATAATGCTGACCTGGACTGATCAATTGACGTCTTTCCCCAACCCCACTGCCGGGTTGATTTCATCCTTCAGCTCCTACGGCCTCTCGCCGGATCTGGCTCTGAAGCCTGATATCGGTGCCCCGGGCGGCGACATCTACTCGACCTACCCACTCGAGCTGGGCGGTTATGCCACACGCGGCGGCACATCCATGGCCGCGCCACATGTGGCCGGCGCCGCAGCACTGCTGCTAGAAGCCAGGCCCAATACGCCCGCTCAGGCTGTTCGCGGCATTCTGCAGAACAGCGCAGATCCGGCAGACTGGTGGGGTTATCCTGGAGTTGGTTACATAGATAATGTCCACCGGCAGGGCGCCGGAATGCTCGACATCGACGATGCTATCCTGAGCACCACCAAGATCGAGCCCGGCAAGATTTCAGCAGGCGAAGGCGAGGCCGGCCCGTTCGCCCAAGTACTGACCATCGAGAACAACGCCGATACGGCAGTGACCTACGATCTGTCCTACGTGAACGCGCTCTCGACCGGCGGTGTTATAACACCCGGTTTCTACCTGTCCGACGCCGGCGTGATCTTCGGCGATGATAGCGTGACCGTACCGGCTGACGGCACAGCCGCGTTGACGGCCACTATATTCCCCGCCACCGGCCCAGAGTACGGTCAATACGGAGGCTACATCGTCTTCACCCCGCAGGACGGCGGGCAGGTCTATCGCGTCCCGTTTGCCGGCTTCGTCGGCGATTACCAGGGCATCCAGGTGCTGGCTCCTACCCCATATGGCTTTCCAGCGCTGGGTTGGACTCCTGACGGAAACCTCTTCGGTTTCGCTGCTCCCGGGGATACCTTCACGATGACGGGATTTGACATACCGTACTTCCTGGTGCACTTCGACCATCACGCCCGCACCTTCCGCGTTGACATCTACGCTGAAAACGGTAAGTCCTGGCATCGCGCACACGACCTTGACTACTTCCCCCGCAACAGCACTCCGACCTCCTTCTATGCCTTCCCATTCGATGGCACGACCTTTGCAGGCAAGAAGGCCCGCACGGTGCCTGATGGTACGTACTATGCCGTCATCTCTGTCCTCAAAGCCAATGGCGATGACGACAATCCTGCACACTGGGAAACCTGGACATCTCCTCTCTTCGTGATCGAACGTCCCTAGCCCCAGCGTCAGGTTAGCTTGCAGCCCTGGGCACAGCAATGTGCCCAGGGCTGTTGTCCAGTCAGGTAGCAAAACAGGTTAACGCGTAATCTCACCATCAGGCATTCCGTGCTCTTAGCCCAACTGCCTGAGCTCTAATGACTAACTATCAAACGTCTCGCCCTATGTTGAGATATATCGCCCACGTTTTAGAGACAAAGAAGGAGGCAGTGTGAGGCAGTCCAGTATTCCAGCCCGGTGAGGCTGGCGATCCACAAATAGTCAGTGGAAAGGGTTGTGATCCTGAACGTCGGAGGGGAAGAGGTAACCTCTTTCCCCGATGTCCCCCCTTATCGCTGCGCCAACGTCGGGGTCGAGGGAAAACGCCAACCCTTGTACGAAGTTAGCTGTTATGGAGTAATCTGCGTCCATGGTGACGATAGTTGTAGCAGCAGGGATACCGGCAACGGTGCCCACATCTCCAGACCAGTTGACGAAGTAATAGCCCTCCTCGGCTACAGCCACAAGGTCAACCACCGTGTCAGTATCGTAGGCAAAAGTCCCCTCACCGGGGATGATTACCTCACCGCCTTCAGTGCTGAAGACGGTAAGGCTGCCCTGAGCAGGAACACATGCTACGATCCCGGCAATTAGGGCTGTCGTAAGCAAAAAAATGCCAATCCTTCCCATGTATGTGAGCCTTTAGATACCATTGTACTACCACCGAGCGAATTGTCAATAGCTTGCGCTATCCAAAAAATACTGTGCCGTTCACGAGTCGTAAAACGACCTTCTGTGTAATGAGCCGACGAGACAGCCTTTCGTGCAATTTCATCCTCTGTATGAGGATTGGCTCCTCCATGACTCAAAGTCGGTAGGCAAACCAAGGTTAGATATCTTGACTTATGCCCCGACGGCGGACTACCATATTAAATTGAAACACGGTGACGAAAGGCAGCAAGGAAAGGAGGTCCGAGAATGTACAACAAGATTCTAGTCCCACTGGATGGTTCCAAGCTGGCTGAGTGTGCGCTTCCTTATGCAGAAGAGCTGGCCAAAGGCTGTGGCGCAGAAGAGGTCATCCTGGTCAGCGTTACTGAACAAGTGCGGGCGCACACGCATGCCCCTGAAGCCGGGGAACTCTCTGGTTTGGCAGGGTCAGACGTAACGGTAACCTTTGGCAAGAAAGAAACAGAGGCCCAGAGGTATCTTGAAGGCATAGCGGACGAATTGGATGCTAAAGGGATCAAGGCACGAACGGAGGTGCTCCTCTGGCCTCCTGCTGAAGCGATTGCCGCTTGTGCAGAGCGAAACAGTGCTAACATCATCATTATGTCGACACACGGCCGCTCGGGTCCAAGCCGGTGGGCGTATGGCAGTGTTGCTGACAAAGTTCTCAGAAGCAGTTGCGTCCCTGTGTTACTTATTAGAGCACCCGGGTGCGCCCGTGGCATATAGGCGAACCCTAAGGAAACACTAGACTCAGCAAAATGCCACTCTCATTTTAACCAGGGGACACGCCATCCTGCGACAAGCGTAATATGGCCCTAGCTGACGGCAATACGAGACATTGGTGACTGACGAATCCAATTCCGAAGCAGCCCAGCGACAACATGCTTCTGATATGAACATGCCCCGGCTATATGGTGACCTTGCATCGTGGTGGCCGGTGCTTTCGTCTCCTGAGGATTATGCCGAGGACGCAGCATTTTATCGAAAGACTATTATCGCTGCCTGCAGGTCAAAACCCCAAACACTTCTGGAACTCGGCAGCGGGGGAGGGAACAATGCCTCACACCTGAAGGCGTTTTTCACCATGACATTGGTTGACCCTTCTCCTGGTATGCTCAACGTCAGTCGCTCTCTAAACCCTGAGTGTGAGCATATTCAGGGAGACATGCGAAACATCAGAC
>CAZZJX010000094.1:2984-5776 GCA_964654845.1 uncultured Dehalococcoidales bacterium | reverse complement strand
GAGTCTTGCCGAGGAAAAAAGACGCATCTGGTTTATGGACCAATACAAGAATCCGCACGAATCCAAACATACGGTTGGAGAAGTGTTGAGTTGGTTTGACCACTCAGGAATTGAGTTCATTGGCTCGATTCCAAAGTCCAGAGCGTTCGAGCCACTCTCACCGAGGGAAGAGCTATTCAGAGCAAATCCCAGGGGAACGGCGGTTGATCACTTCTTCACTCAATTGGGTATGCTGCTCAGTGGGGGCAAAGAAGGCGGGTTCTTTATCATGATTGGCAGGAAACGCCCCTAGTGCCGGAATAAGCCTGGTCCAGAAGGAGTGTGCGCTATTTCGAGCAACCAGGAAGAACGCGGAGCGGCGATGACGAGTCGTCGTAGCAGGTTCATTCGTTTCAATGTTGTCCTGGGTCTCAGCCTTGTTGCCATTGGGCTGCTGGCAAACCCGTGGCTGCTGGCCTACTTTCTGCACATGGGCGGTAGCTCGCTTCTCGCTAAAGTATTCATAGGTGCTTTCGACGTATTCCTTATCACTAGTGGCCTGCTCGTTTACTTCAAAGGCAATACTCGCGAAGAAAGAAAGCGTCTGGCTTTTGGCTTTAGCGCCCTGCTACTGGTGGTTCTCATAATAGAGGGTGGGTTACGTATCGTCGATCTTGCAGTCCACCGAGACGATCAGCAATCGACAGTAGACGAACGGGCACTGCTATCACCTTATGCGGGAAAAGAATGGGCAGAGGATTATTGGAAAGAGTACCATGAATTCGCCCTGACCTCAGATTATGAACCATCTCTGGGATGGGATTACGGAGAGTATCACGGGGACTACATAGATACCGGCCCTGAAGGAGTCAGGAAAAGCTGGAACCCCGAGCACGATGACGGAGAAACACAGGGCACAATATATGTATTTGGAGGATCAACTACCTGGGGGGTTGGCGCAAGAGACAACTATACGATACCTTCGTACTTGTCAAGACGCCTCAATGACAATGGTTACGCTTTCTATCTTAATAACTATGGAACATTAGCCTATACATTCGAGCAGGAGATTATCCACCTGATTCTGTTGCTGAGGGAAGGCCATAGACCCGACTACGTCATATTCTACGACGGTGCTAATGAAGTCTGGGCCTCTTACGTATCCGGGATTCCGGGGTCGCCTATGAATCTTTCCATCATGAGAGAAAAACTGAGGGAAAGTTGGAGTATGAAAGATGCGCTGCGTCTCATTGCCAACAAGGCGTACGATTTCCTCACGAGCCAGTCTCTGATCTACAGGGCGATTAACAGCGTACTAACCCATCTATCATCTCAGCAGCAATTTCAGGAAGTTGTGTTAAAATATGATGACGAGGAAGTACAACTGCTATCCTCTGGCATCGCTGAACAGTACCTAGAATCCAAGGAACTTCTGGATCACCTTGCCCAAGCATACGGCTTCGAGTACGTGTGTTTCTGGCAACCAGTCACCTACACCGAAACGAGATTCACTGACGAAGAGGCTGAATCAGACCGGATAATAAAGGACAGGGCCCTCAGTGATCTTTATCGGTTCACTAGAGATGCTCTAGTGGCAGCGTCCCCTCCCCATTTTTTCAACATTTCGGACATGCTTGGCAACAGAACGAAGACATTATACATTGACAGCGCCCACTTGTCGGAAGAAGGTAATGAGGTGGTTGCCAACAATATCTTCCAGATATTCGAAAGGGAATTCCTGCGGGAGTGACGCCGGGATGTGATCTGTCCCATTGACTGTGTCAATCGCCAATTGGCGTTTTCCCGGCAGTGGACTCTCAGGACACGACCGTACGGAAAGCACACGAAGAAAGCGCGCCCCACTCCACGCCTATACCTATGCGTTCCCCTAGAACCACTTTTCTGGTACAATCGGGCAAGCACAACCAATCCAAGTCTAACATTAAAACCGGACTCTTTCTTGGGGGGCAGGCCACCCCCTTTTTTTCTCCCCGAGGGTAACATTATAGGCTGTTGTGACTTGGGCTGCACGTCTTTCGTGACCCTATGCACAAAGCAAGCAAATGTGGCACAGGAAAGTTCTAGCTGATTCACCACCAGCACTATTCCTTGTCTTCGGTGGCATTAGGTCGCTTATCCTCTATCCCTGAGGATGGGGTCCACCTCACCCTTCCTCAATATCCGAGTCATTCCACACCCATGTACTCCCGCACGAGTTACACCGTGAATCCCATTCATAATTCTGAGTTGTGCCTTCTTTAACACTGACCAGAGTCGACCTACGATATTGCTGCGTAGAGCTACTCCCACAATAGGGGCAAATCAAAGGGCCAGGCTCTTGAGACAGGCTTGCTGGTGTCTCGACAGGTTGGTCTTGTCGTTCAATGATAGTGCCCAACCCACTCCCATTGGTTGTGGCTGTTGGTCGCGTTCCGAAGGGGTATCTCCCCCGCACCAGGAACGCATAGGCAGCTGCTATCAATACGAGACTGCAGATAACGCCTATGAACAGGATGCCCATCGGCACACCACGTAGACTCCCGCTAAGGGCCTGTTCGATCTGGTTCGAGACTAGATAAATCAGGAACACTATTACTATTGCGCCCACTATGATGAGGAAACCCCAGATGTGCTTGTTTATGTATGCTGCGCCCACTTCTTTCCTGTCAAAGCCGCGGTCTGCCGCTGCAAGAGCTAAAGAATTATGCTTTGTTGTGAATCGAAGTACCACATATCCCAGAATGGTCAGAGTGGTGAACAGTAAGACAATACCCCACGGCAGCTCAGCCTCTGTCTCAAACTCCAATCCCAGA
>CAZZJX010000094.1:0-2974 GCA_964654845.1 uncultured Dehalococcoidales bacterium | reverse complement strand
GTGCCCAGTAAGTTGGCGTAGTGGCGAGTAATGAAGGAATGAGGAAGATTGCCACAAGGAATATAAAGAATCCGATTCTGGGTTCTCTTCTCACAATGATCTGGAGGGAACCGACCAGTATTAGAAGAGCTGCCAGGATAATTGAAATCTGCATTGGTCCTATATTGGCCAAGGTAGAAACGGCTGATACCAGTGGTGGGAAAACGAATGAATTTGAAAAGATGTAAACCGCCACAAAGCTTAGCAATAGAACGAGGAAGGCCTGAATGCCGAGAGTCAATCCGCTCCAGTATCTCAACGTGTCTTCACCAGCCTTAGCAGAGCGCTACCGAAGTCGGTTTTCCTGGGATTCCACTCCAGCATTGAGGAACCTAGCGCACGCAAGCGGCGAGCCAGAGGGCGTGTTTCAAGATGCCGAAGCTCTGCCGCAGTTTCATCGTACGGTCCGCGTGGTGCAATAATGTTGTAGCCGGCAATGCTAATCACCATAAGCGGAAGCCTCCTCCTCAATCTGCCCCTCAAACGTGCCAGTTTCTTGGCTCCATTCGTAATGGAGTCGGGAAGTCCGCCATCGAGACGGGTAACTACTATGCACAGGGGGTTGTAGCCCAGGATGTATCTTCGGCACTTATCGATAGCCTGAACAAGGTCTTCATCTGATTCCGATGCCTGCAGGTCTACAAGTTCCTTCGACAGTCTATTGAACTGCCTCTTCCCAGAGTCGGGATAGAAGATTTTCCCGGTGTGATGGTAGATGTACATCCCCACGCGGTAGCCTCGGTCAAGATAGTAGTAGATTACCCCGTTAGTCGCCTCCAAAGCATACTCAAACGGATTCTGGATAGTGGTCCCAACTTGCATTGAGGAAGAACCATCGAGGAATATCCAAACCGCCTTCTTACCCTCCACCTCGTATTCGTTCACCAGGGGCCAGGTTGTTCCCATGCTGGTACGTCTTGCTGTCGCTTTCCAATTTATGGTCTTCACCGGATCCCCATGAACGTAGTTTCTGATTTCCCTGAAGTCGGTTGTCGCTACGCCTATCTTGGCGATGTCTATGACAGGCATGGGAGATGAGGCGAGGCCGATTATGCCCCGGATCCTTCTGACATTCAGAATTCTTGGTTTGACCACAAACTCGGCAGAGCTGTTGGCAATTTGTCCGGTCTGCGCCTGTGTTAGTCCGCCAAAATGCCTTGATTCCCATCGAATCTGGTCTAGTTCGTACTTTCCTCTCCTCATACATCTCGTTTTGTAGGAGAATGTGGTGGATTTCTGACCAAGACCTTTCCATATCATCTTGACGTTGTTGCCTTCTACCAGCTCAAAACTAGGCGGTATTTGCTGGGACAGAACGACAACACCAATGCCACCCTTTATCACCACTTCGCATGTTACTTCGATGACGCCCCCAAGCCAGATGGACTTCTGGACCGGCTGCATTGTGCCATCAAACGACCTTGGTTGTTCCAGCATAAGGCCGACCAGAACAATAAAAAGGGGTGCCAGACTGGCGCTCAGAACAATGGTATTGCCTATGACCAGTCCTGCAACAAATATCCCCGTGAATATGGCTATATAGGTTGCTGCTTCTCGAGTAAGCAATGTCCTCTACCTGGGATGGAAGTCTGTTGGCACCGGAATGCCTGACACAACGTCCATCACAACGTCTTCTACACGCGCTCCCTCCAGAGCCTCCTCTATATTGAGGATTATCCGGTGGGCAAGTGTCTCAACAGCGAATGTCTTCACATCGTCGGGTGTTACAAAGTCCCTGCCATGAATCAATGCCATAGCTCGCGATACCTTCAACAGCGAAAGCCCACCGCGTGGGCTTGACCCAATCTCAACCTTACTATGCTCCCGGGTCGCCCTTACCATCTGCCCCACGTATTCAAGAATGCACCTGTCTACGTATATTCCATTTTCCGCCAGGTGCTGGAGTGATTGAAACTCCTCGGTGGAAACGACCGGTTCAACATCGTCGCTGGGGTCGTCTTTCTTCCACTCGATGCGTCTCCCCAGTATTGTCACTTCCTCATCGAGAGACTCGACGTAACCAGTTGACATCCTGAGCATGAATCTGTCCATCTGCGCTTCGGGAAGTGGGTAGGTCCCTTCCTGCTCGATCGGATTCTGGGTGGCGAGCACGAAGAAGGGCGTGTTCAGTGCATGAGATTCACCTTCAATAGTCACTTGCCTTTCCTCCATTGCTTCGAGAAGGGCTGCCTGTGTTTTTGGTGGGGTCCGATTAATCTCATCGGCAAGCAGTATATTGGTGAACACCGGTCCTTTAAACAACTCAAAACTGGAGTCCTTTTGCTGCCACACTTTGGCCCCAATGATATCAGCAGGTAACAAATCGGGAGTGAACTGTATCCTCGTGTACCCGCATCCGATGGCACTGGCGAATAGCTTGGCCAGGAGTGTCTTGCCAAGACCGGGGTAATCTTCAAACAGGACATGACCGTTAGCAATACCTGCTGCAAGCAGCCTCCCGAGTAATGGCTTATTACCGACAAAGACCGAGCTTATCGCATCGACAATCTTCTGGCACATATCCTGTGCTACCGTAGTGTCTATGATACTCATATTTTTACCTCCACATTCTCCGGCACATTACCGGGCTGCTGCATAATAGTACTGATAACGTCAGCAAGTAACTTCTTACGTGCATTCTCGCTCCGGCTCTGGATGCGCCTCTGTTCCCAGACAAAGGCGTACCATGGCATTTTATTATCCTCATGGTGTATCAGGGGGACCAGTGTGTGGCATATCCTGTCTTCATTCCATCCGTTTTCATACAACGTTATAACCAGACTGACAAGCAACCCGGAACGATTACCCTTCTCTACGAACTCCTTCTGAATATCACCGAGACGTGCGAGGTCGGCGTCCAGCTTTTCCTCCAACTCCTGAGCATGTTTTCCCCATGTAGACAACTTCAGTGGAGAAGAATAACGGTCTCTGATTG
>CAZZJX010000093.1:2075-5782 GCA_964654845.1 uncultured Dehalococcoidales bacterium | reverse complement strand
GGGCTTCATTTCCAGAGAGCAGTCTCTTCATTTTCAGGATATTATACCACAACCAGCCCGCAGGTCACACGAGACAACCTGCAGGATTCTATATAAAGCTGGGGTGCTCTGCTTTGTCCATGTTCCCCTCTTTAAATGAGGCAGCAGTGTAGAGGATACGCAATGGATTTGCTGGTCGCAGGTGATTCAAGTGGCATGTCTTCCATTCGGAGGTTGTTCTATCTCTTTAAGAAAAACCCAACCAAGCAGAAGACCGGGACGCTCAGGAAGAACACTCCAAATAGTAGATTAGTATTGGAATTCAATGGCTCTGCAACAACTACTGTAATTACTGCTCCAAAGATGCTGCCGAGAATACCAAGCAGTAAAGAGCCTTGTTGGTGGAGAATCTTTCTAATTGAGATAATGCCCACTATTATTCCAGTAGGGTAACCTACTAATACCCCACCAAGAGCGAGACCAAGTGCTCCGAATCCAAATGAGTCACCTCCCAGGACTTTGCCACCAATAAGAGCACCTACTAACCCAAATACGATACCGATAATTCCCAAACCGATAGTCATAAGAAGAAACTTGAATATTCTCCCCGCTGCGAATGATGATTGCTGAGACATACTTTTATCCTAAAGCTCCTGGTTCTCGCTATCTGGACTATTATACCCTATGAAATGATATACTACCTTACATAGCTTCAAAATATCCGCCAACCTCACTGACCTTGTACAGATTTTGTGCGGGGTGCTTCCCTTGCTCTATCGTCCACCTTTCCCTCTTCAAATGAGGCAGTAGTGTAGAGGACAATTTACAATTCATGTTTTGTGCGGGCAAAGAGATATTCAGGTTCTACCCTTGATTGACATTTCCGCAGGTCAGAACTACCATTATACTTATCAAACAGGATTTTTTCGTTATAGAGGGTTTCGTTTGTAAGGAGGAACAATAATGAAGCATAAAATCATGCTAATACCTATGATACTATTCGCTTTGCTAGCACTATCATCATGCATTGTCACGTCGAGTTTAACTAATGTAGAGATTTCGTGTGACGAATTTACCGAGAATCCTCATAGCATAAGGAACGAATTTCAGGTAGAGATTGGCGATAAAATTACAGTGAAGCTATGCTCAAACCCGACGACAGGTTTTCAATGGGATTATGAAACAACCATAGAAAATGTGTTAAAAGAAGAAGACCATGACTTTGAAGAGCCTAAAGATAAGGGTCTTGTAGGAGCCGCTGGTATAGAAGTTTGGACTTTTGAAGCGGTTGAAAAGGGGACAACTGAAGTGCAAATGGAATACAGCCAACCGTGGGAAGGTGGCTTGAAGGCAGAATGGACGTACACTGTGACGGTCACGGTTGATCAGGGTTAATCAATAGAAGAATGTCACTCTACTGTGGTGCGGGTTTTCGCTTGTCCATCCCCTCTTCAAATGAGGGAGTAGTGTAGAGCACCGAAATCTGCCATATTACCTACCCTTGCGTGAGCATCGTGGGTGTGCGAATATAGAGGCGTATAGCTGAGTAGTAATCATGAAGAGATGTAGGTGTAATTACCCAAGATTCTACAATCAGGGGGATTTATTTTGATAAAAGTAGGACAGCGGAGCAAGGCAAAATACTGGGGCAAGTACACCGTGATAAAGCTAGCACGACCTAAGAAGCCTGTAGAATGTCACAATTCTGAGCAGGGAGTTGTGTTTTTTGAACCCACCATTGTCCAATTGGAGTGGGAGAAGCCACCTTCTGAAGACAAGCATGAGTTCTGGTTTCCGTACTGGATGACGATTGAAGGTAAAGAAAAGTATGGGCAGTATGCGCCAATGATTGGTGAGAATACATTGCTAGAACTCTTCCAGGATGCGATAGAGCAGGGTTTCTTTAGTGAGAAATTCCTCAATGACTTACGAAAAGCAATTTCTGGCAATCTTAGTAGATAGCTTTCCTAGGTTCTGGTAAGAATTTTGTGCGGGGTGCATCCCTTTGCTCTATGACCTAAGTATTGTCACTTTTAGAATTAGCCTGCCTTTCATCACGAAATGACCAAACGAGTGCAATTATCCACCCCACGAATGTCCAACCACCAAAAATGTTCACCAACACGATACCCGTTACATTTCTGGCATGCCTGACGATGGCAACTATTGTTGGTACAAAGTAAATTGCTATTAGGAGTATGATGCCAATTTCCAAGGGACCAGGTCTGAACATGAACGACATCATAGTCCTCCGAGAAACTGAGATTTCACGCAGATTATAGCACGGTGAGAATAAGATAACCATTGGTATTGAACACTAACGTTCTCTATTTGTTCAGAGCAGATTTCCAGACTTCACGTCCAGCATACAACTTTGCTTAAGTTCTAGGGAATTAGAGAAGGGCAAGAATCAGTCACTTTCTGAACGTGGGATTTTCACCAGAGCGAATTCTAGGCGGGTGTTGTTTGCGGGCCATGGTTCTATACCTGTTCTTATTGTTCTGAGGTATATTTGCTTTCTATATTATGGCTATTTACAATACGACGCGAAGTTACGGAGAGCCATCTCATAGCTTGAGATTGTTTTGGGGGACTTCCCTTCTGTCTTGCAGTTGAGGATGTATCCTTTTACCAGTGATTCAAGACTGGTAGCAGAAGCGAGAGATTCCAGAAGCAGGTTTTCTACAACTTGCTTTTACATTGTGCATTGGCGTAGAATCTGAGTGTATTCCATACGAGCGGGAGTAGCTCAGTGGTAGAGCATCTGCTTCCCAAGCAGAGGGTCGCGAGTTCGAGCCTCGTCTCCCGCTCCATTCCCTTTATTCAGCATCAAAGACGGGGACCTATCCCCCGGTCACCGACCAGATGATGGTCAGATGAGGTCTTGTCTGCCGCACCTTATCTATAGCAGTATCAGTCCTTCCCTGCTTTTACCGGCGTACGCCTTATTCGGTATGGCCCTCTGGTATGAGTGGTAATTTTTTGCACTGTTCCCCTGTCGCCAGGCATTCCAGTGAATGTCAGTTCACGCTGCCAGGCGCACTGGAGACATTGCTCGTAACCACCATTGGAATCATATGTGGTAAAGACATCACCACCACAACGCGGACAACCCTTTAGTTTCCACCTCTGCACTTGGCTACCTCCTTCATCTAAGGCGGTTTCCTCGCCAGACTATTTCCCCACGATGCTATCACGCTGATTGGTCCCACTTATGTCAGCCTATGCCTCATTCTTATGTCAAGTACGGTCTGATTATGTCATCAGTGCTCGTCTTACAAATGGCAATGACATCTGGCATGTCACACAGGTAGTTGGTACGGATACTTCTGTCTCGTTTGCCATTCTCACATCGACAAGCTATGGCTGCTTCCTCAGGTAGTATCATACCATCTGTCCACGAGCATGTCAATTGGCATATTTTGAATCATCATAGAACGAGTAACTAGCATCATCAACACCTGGTGATATGTGCCATTTCGCATCTCTCAGGTCTATTGACGACTACGGGTAGCCAGGATACGATTATATCAATGGAGTCATGGATGGCGTGTATTTACTCTCGCTCAGACAGAAGGGTGACACTATTCCATACATGGAGGAGTAGTTTTATGTTTGTGTGGGAAGCAGGCAAAACCTGCCTCCCACACAAACAAATATGCGTCCCCTTATCCTCCGGAGGTGGCCAGTACCATAGCTAACCGCACAGGTATTCTCCGGTGGCAACC
>CAZZJX010000093.1:0-2065 GCA_964654845.1 uncultured Dehalococcoidales bacterium | reverse complement strand
CGGGTACAGAGTATTTGCTCTCACCGGCGATGTAAGGTAATATTGGAGCGTGTTCCCTCCTGAATAGCACGAAGCTCAGGTAGCAATAATGCCATCGTGACGAAAGGTGCAGATATGACAGGTGAAGACGGAACCGGGCTGGTTATCCCTGAACTCCGCGTCTATGATGCCCGCCATGACGAAGATATTATCCTGAAAAATGTGGGTGTCGACCCAGACTACGTCCGTGATGCCAACGGCAGGGTGATGTACTTCGATGTGAACGAGGGGCAGTCATACCTGGCAGAGCAGGGAAAGTCCGTGCCCTCGCTCCCCCTTCTGGTCAATCTCTACATCACCCTCAGTAATCTTACCACCGAGAACGAAACGGCCGCGCAGTTCGTCAGTCAACTTAATAACGCGTGGGACAGAACCAGCACCTCTATCAATCCGTCCGGCACGATTATTCATTCCGACGCCATTTCAGGAGAAATCACCTGCGAGGGGCTTACGATACCCCAACAGGGCAGCGACATTAGCTTACTCTTCAGTAATAACAAGCGCTTCTTCCAGACTCTGCTGGGCGTTAGAGACATCGACCGCCTGGCTGAAATCGCTGCGTGGAACGACCTGGTCCCCTTCTACTGGTATCCCAGAGGGAAGCGCCGGGCAATGTTCGGGGGCGGTGATTTCTACCATATGCACCAGTATATACCGGGCCTGCTCATGGTCTTCTGCGATGATGAAGCCCATCCGAGACGGGTACTGCGTGGAGTGTGGCAGGAGCGGTAGAAGTTGTGCATACTGGCACCAGATAGCAGCTACCGCACAATGGGAACGTTCCTGTCCACACAAATTGGAGAAATAGCCAATGACTACATCTGAGTCGGATATCTACCACCAACTGATTGACTGGTGGAAACAGACATGGTGGGGTATGCCCGAGGCCGATGAACTACTACCCCTTCTAAAGACCCACCTTACCCCCGAGGAGGCTTCTCTCCTGACCAGCATTCCCTTCCAAGGGAGGACTCTTGAGCAGCTGGCTGATACGATACACATGAGGCCAGCAGAATTGAGACCCAGACTGGACAAACTGACCAGAAAAGGCCTTCTTTTCCGAACCATCACTCCGGAGACCATTCGCTACAGTATCAATGACTCCATGTTCGTTTACATGCGCAGCGCTTTCTGGCGTGGTGACACCGATGAGGCCACCAGCGCGATAGCACCCCTGGTGAACCAGTACTACTATCACGGCTTCTTCGACCAGTACGACTTCACCCACCTCAAAGGACTCCGGGTACTGCCTATCCAGGAAGCAATTCCGGATACTCGTCAGATTATGCCCTACGAAGAGTTGACTGCTGTCCTTGATTCACAGGACTACTTCGCGGTATCACACTGTGCCTGCAAGCATCGCAAGAACCTTGATCCAGACTTCCCCGACTGCAAGCATCCCACTGAACTCTGCCTGCACTTCGGTCGACTTGGGCGTTATACAGTAGAGAACGGTATGGGGCGTGAAATAACGCGCCAGGAAACCGAAGACATCCTGCAGAGATGTGCCGAAGAAGGACTGGTCCACGGAGTCTCCAACTGGCAGAATGGAGTAGACACTATCTGTAACTGCTGTCGCTGCTGCTGCCTCTTCCTGGAAGCCTTTCATGTCCTCAAGCACTCTCAGGGGCTGGGACCATCCAATTATCGTGTGCAGACCAATCCCGAGACCTGCAAGGGCTGCGGGCTTTGCACGAAACGGTGCCCCATGGACGCTCTTCAACTCGAAACGTCAGAGAAGGCACCCGCCAGCAAGACCGGCAAGGTCGCCGTACTTAGTCCCGACCTCTGTATCGGTTGCGGCGTCTGTGCCTATAAGTGCCCGACGAAATCCCTGGTACTCGTCCCCTGTGAAGTAGTGCAGGACCCACCGCGGAACGCTCGCGATTACACACGGCAAGTCGTCGCCGATTTTACCAACGGATGGGACCGACTCCGTGAGGAAAGCGCACCGACAGAATAAGGAGATACCGGCTAATGTCACTCAGCGAAGACATAATTGAATTCGGTCTCGACCTCGGCTATA
>CAZZJX010000092.1:0-5806 GCA_964654845.1 uncultured Dehalococcoidales bacterium | reverse complement strand
TCCAAGATCTGCTCCAGCCTCGCAATGTCGCCTTCATCATCGGGAGTCTGGGCTATGTTGATCAGGATGCGGTGGCTCTTTGGTGGGACTGCCTCCTCAACACTTTCCTCGAACTGATACTGGCGTACCGTCTCGCAGCCCAGTTGCACCCTATCTCCCCTTGCCCGCACCCTTCCCTCCACCAAGAGGATATTGCCATCGGTCCATAGCTCCTTTGTAGCCTCATAGACCTCAGGCCAGGCGGTAACCTCCACCTTGCCGTTAAGGTCCTCTAAGACAGCGCTGGCGAAAGGGCGTCCCTCCTTGGTGTATAGTTGTCGCACTGACGTAACTATACCGGCAGTTACAACTCGTTGCTCCACCATCTCCTCGTCGATCTGACCACAGAAAGCGGTGATATGGGGAGCCAGCTTTGGAGCGGCATGGCTGAACGGGTGCTCTGAGAGGTAGGTTCCCAGGAGTTCCTTTTCCCAAACCAATTTCTCCTTAAGAGGTGCGTCGTTCCCCTCCAGTTCCAGAGCTGGCAGGGGCAGGGGCACGCTCTCTCCCCAAAGGTCGAACATGGTGGATTGCCCGCTTTCTTTAAGCCGTTGCTCGCTCTGGGACAGAGACATGATGCGGTCGATGCTGGATAAAAGAGTGCCGCGACCACTCAGGCAGTCCAGCGCCCCCACCTTGATCAAGCTCTCCAAGGCACGCTTGTTGATGGCTTTGAGGTCAGCCTTGCGACAGAAGTCCTCAATAGATGTAAAGACGCCTTCTTCTTGGCGACTGTCGATGATTGGTGCGACTGCCCCGAGTCCGACGTTTTTAATCGCTCCCAGTCCGAAGCGAATACCCCTTTGTCCATCTATATCCTCTATGGAGAAGGTACTGCTGCTGTTGTTTATGTCCGGGGGCAAGACGGGGATGTCAAGGCGACGACACTCGTTTATAGCGGAGCTGATCTTCTCCGGTTGACCCATGTGCATTGTAAGCACTGCCGACATATACTCCGCTGGGTAATTGGCCTTGAGATAGGCGGTCTGATAGGCGATCATGGCGTAGCTCACACTATGAGCCTTATTGAAGGCATAACCAGCAAAAGGCTCGATAAGGTCAAAAACCTCTCTGGCTAGCTCTTCGGAGAATTCCTTCCTCTTTGCCCCAGCGATAAAGTCCTTTCTCTCCCTCCTCATCACATTCGGTATCTTCTTACCCATGGCTTTTCGAAATATATCGGCCTCTCCCAGGCTGTAGCCGGCGAATGCCTGGACGATGAAGAGCACCTGATCTTGATAAACGATAACTCCGTAGGTTTCCTCCAGTATCTGGGAAAGGGCGGGGTGAGGGAACTGGATGGGCTCTAGACCATTTTTTGCCTTGATGAATGTGGGGATGTGCTGCATGGGACCGGGGCGGTACAGGGCGATCATGGCGGCAATATCGCTGAACGAGGAGGGCTTGAGTTCCTTGACGAAGCGGCGCATGCCTGTACCCTCAAGCTGGAAAACCCCCGTGGTCTCCCCTGAGGAAAGAAGCTCAAAGGTCCTGGGGTCATCGAGAGGGATGTGGCTGAGGTCAATATCAACACCCTGGGTCTGGGCGATGATCTCCGTCGTTTTCTGCAAAATGGTCAAATTAACCAACCCCAGGATATCCAACTTGAGCAAGCCTATTTGAGCGATGGCTTCCATGGGGAACTGAGTCATAGCGATCGCTTCGTCGTCCGCCCGGGTCGGTTTTTGAAGGGGTACATAGTGGCTAAGTGGTACTTTGGATATGACCACACCAGCGGCGTGGGTCGAGGCATGGCGGGCGATTCCCTCAAGACGCTTGGCGTTATCAACAAGCTGGCGCACACCTTCATCATCAAAGTAGAGTTTCCCTAGATCCTGGTTCTCCTCAATGGCCCTTTCCAGGGTCATGTTTGGCCCGAAGGGCACCAGCCGGGCTACCCGGTCAACATCCCCATAGGGCATTCCCAGAGCCCTTCCCACATCCCTCAGCGCTGCCCTCGCTCCAAAGGTGCCGAAGGTAATGATCTGGGCAACACGGTCGTGCCCATATTTCTGAGCGGCATAGGAGATCAGCTCATCACGCCGGTCATCTTGAAAATCGAGGTCGATGTCTGGCATCTCCTTGCGCTCCACATTAAGGAAGCGCTCAAAGACCAGATTATGTTCCAAAGGATTGATATTGGTAATCCAAAGAGAGTAAAGGACGAGGCTTGCGGCAGCGCTGCCCCTGACGCCGAAGAGGATCTTGCGTTCTTTAGCGAAGGATATCAGATCCCAAACCACCAGGAAGTAGTTAGCGAAGTCGGTTTTTCTTATTACATCCAGCTCATATTCCAGTCGCTCCGCCACCTCGTTGGAAGGTTCAGCAAATCGACGGGCAAGTCCCGTTTGACAGAGCTCTTCAAGGTAGTCATCGGCACTTTTTCCCTCAGGTGTTTTGACCTCGGGGAGGAGAAGACGCCCAAATTCCAGTTCAAGATGGCACATATCAGCGATTCGTTGGCTGTTATGCAGTGCCTGGGGAATGTCGGAGAAAAGGTCTGCCATCTCCTCCTCACTTCTCAGGTAGAAGGTGTCTCCAATCTTTAGCCGCTTGTCATCATATATGGTGCAGTTGGTTTGGACGCATAAGAGGAGTTCATGGGAGAAGGAATCCTCCTTATAGATATAGTGAGTGTCGTTGGTCGCTACGAGGGGTATGTCCAGCGCTTGGCCTATGGCGATCAGTTCACGATTTATCTTGTCCAGCTCCTCTATAGGGTGGCGTTGAAGCTCAAGGTAGAAATCACCGAACACTTCCTTATACCAGAGGGCAGCTTTCTTGGCCTCCTCATTATCCCCTTGCAGGATGAGGCGCGGGATCTCACCCTGGAGGCACCCTGATAGGGCAATCAATCCCTCACGGTGTTCTTCCAGAAGTTCCCGATCTACCCTCGGCTTGTAATAGAACCCCTCAAGGTGAGCCTTTGTGGTGAGTTGAATGAGGTTTTGATAACCCTTTTCGTTCTTGGCGAGCAGAGTGAGGTGATATGGGTTCTTGTCTTTGGCAGTTCTTGATTGGCGTCCAAAGGGTGCTACATAGACCTCGCACCCAATGATTGGCTTTATCCCCGCCTCTTTGGCAGCGAGATAGAATTCAATTACTCCATGCATGGTGCCGTGATCGGTGATGGCTAGGCTGTTCATCCCTAGTTCCTTCGCCCTGGGGATGAGTCGATGGATGGAGCACATTCCATCGAGGAGACTGTATTCGGTGTGCACATGAAGATGTGTAAACATCGACGGATTGCGTGTCGGGGGTTTTGCTGTATTATAACATAGGCATCGACTGAGTGCTCTCTTATTTCCTATGATATACTAATGACATGAATTACCAGGAAGCACTGAACTACATCCTCAGCTTTACCGACTTCGAGAAATTGCCCCCCTCGTACTGGTCCAGGGAATTCGATCTGAGGCGCATGGATGAGTTACTTGAGAGATTAGGCAATCCTCATCTAGCACCGAGATCGGTTCTTGTAGCCGGTTCAAAGGGCAAGGGAAGCACCGTCGCTATGATTGCTTCAGTTCTCTCAGCCGCAGGCTACAGAACAGGGCTTTACACCTCTCCTCATCTGCACACCTTCCGTGAGCGAATCCGTGTCGATGGAGAGCTCATCGGCGAGGAGGAGCTAGCGGCTGTTACAGACAGGCTGAAGCCCGAGGTTGAGGCGGTGAATCTTCGGCATGCTTATGGCGAACTTACCACCTTCGAGATATTGACTGCTATGGCATTTACCTACTTCAGAGACCAGAAGGTCGATTTCCAGGTTCTGGAAGTAGGACTGGGGGGACGTCTCGACGCTACTAATGTGATAAGGGCTAACGTTTCGGTCATAACATCGATCAGCATGGAGCACGCCGAGGTTCTCGGAGATTCCATTGCCCAGATAGCAAGGGAGAAGGCTGGCATCATAAAGCCGGGGGCTGTCGTGGTAAGCTCACCCCAGCGGAGTGAGGCTGCGGAGGCGATAAGGGCGGTTTGTTTGGAGAAGGGGGCCAGGGTAATCGTCGTGGGAAGGGATATTAGCTGGCGTAAATTGGCTTCAGACATCAATGGGCAAAACTTTGAGGTAGAGGGAAAAGCTGGTAGCTACAACCTTACTATCCCGCTTCTTGGTGACCACCAATTGGAGAACGCTGCTGCTGCCGTCGCCGCCCTGGAGGTGCTTGGCGTTGATTCTGAGAATATCGCTCAGGGGCTGGCTACTGTGCGTTGGCCAGGGCTACTGGAGATTCTATGTCAAAGTCCCATTTTCCTTGTTGATGGCGCCCACAATGACGAGTCGGCAAGGAGATTGAAGGATGCACTAAAGCATAATCTGGATTTCGACCGTCTAATCCTTATATTAGGGGTGTCTTCCGATAAGGATATGGGGGGGATTGTGCAGGAACTCGCAGCGCTCTCCAGCTTTGCTATAGTTACCCGGTCTCGCCACCCCCGGGCGTTGGAGCCCCATCTCCTGCTTGGTGAACTGGAGAAGCGAGGGGTGAAGGGAGAGATAGCGGAGAGCGTGTCTGTAGCGGTGGAGCGTGCTCTGCAAGAGGCAGGGCCCAAAGACCTTATCTGCGCTACAGGGTCGCTATTCGTTGTCGCTGAGGCAAGAGAATATATAAAGAAAATCCCCGTTGAGGTTTACCCGCAATAGAAATGAAAACATTGTGGCATAATTGATCGCAGCATGACATTTGGAAAGTGTCCAAGAAAAGGAGGTTGCACTATGGCAGAGCAGCTTGGGTATCGAGTGGTAGGCACGATCAAGGCAGTCAAGGGGACCTGTAGCGCCGGGCATAAGGTGGGAGATAAGCTAGAGCTCAGTGGTCACAATACTGCCGGGCTGTGTGGTTTTTTCTACCATGACATCTATCCGTACCTCATCATGCTGCAATTTGGCGGTAGCTTTCCTGCGGAATGGGGAGACCAAGATGTTGTTGAGCTGGACTGTATGGACAAGTGGAATCTCGTCACCATAGAGTTGAGGCGGATAAGGGAATAAACTCAGGCGATTCCTAACTTTTCTGCAATCTCCGGGGAGAGGGCTTCTTCAGGGAGCATCCCGACGAGAATTTTCTGCAACGCCATGGTATGGCTGCAAAGCCCCCATTTGGCGAAGAAGCTGCAAGAGCAGTGCCACTGCCCTTCTCCATAGCTAGTTGTATGTGTATTGTTCTCCCCGGCAAAGCTCACCGCAAAATCCGAGAATTTTATGCGCTCTCGCTGTTCAGCGTAACGGTGAGCCTTTTCAATCTTGCCAATAAGACTCGACTGCATAAATCCCTCCTCAAAGCTGAAAGGCACCCCGACATATGGGGTGCCTTCGTGTCAGCTTAGCTGCAAGATTAACCCAAGCATCTTACATATATTTTACTCCTCATCGCAGAGAAGTCAAGGGCTCTTAGTCGCTCAATACCCTCGTGACATACTGATAGTTGCCCGCCCCTACTCAGAATGACATATGCCTACCCGCTCTGGGGTGTGGTTCTGGGGGGCACCCGCAATTACCTTAATTGCCTGATTTATAAGGCGCTCTCGCCCAATCCTTCAAAGAAGGATGGGCAAATACATTTTTGAACTCCATCTCTCTCTAACTCCCTCCACATGAGATTGCTTCGTCGATTAGATTAGAGGTTGACTTCCCACATAAACCTGTGTTATAAAATGGAAAAAGCTCTTCGAGCTGCCACGCCTAAACCAGGTTGGGGCATGGCGGGTAGCCGGTAGACTGGAAGTCTCGAGGGTATAGGCAGAAATGCCTGTGCCTCCCGTG
>CAZZJX010000091.1:2315-5833 GCA_964654845.1 uncultured Dehalococcoidales bacterium | reverse complement strand
GGAAAGTATGCTGCCATCATCTGTCTGGGAGCGGTTATAAGAGGTGGAACGCCTCACTTTGAGTACATTGCCGCCGAGGTAACCAAGGGAATTGCTCAGGTAGGTTTGCAGACAGGATTGCCGGTGATCTATGGTGTAATCACCGCGGACACTCTGGAGCAGGCCATCGAGCGGGCGGGAACAAAGATGGGGAACGCTGGCTTTGATGCAGCGGTAACCGCCATCGAGATGGCGAATCTGACCCGCTCAATTACTCGGTAACCTTATAGACTCTATCCCCTCGTCTTACCCGGTCGGGGACCTTTATACCGATCGCATCTCCTGCTTTGGCTTCCTGAACATCCACGTTATCTATCTGCATTGAGCTTACGGTAAGATCCATATCGGTGTTAGCACCCTTGATGTGGATCTTGTCCCCGACCCTGACCGAGGCAGTGAGGTCGATCCCTGCCACCACAGGCCTGGCAAAGAAATCCATAACCTTACCAATCTCTTCTTCCGCCATAAGAACCCCCTCCTTTCCCGTAATGTAAGCTGTAGTATAAGCTGTTTTCTTTTGTCAATCAATATTTTACCCCGGTATGAATGCCATTTTTTGCAACCATCCGTACTGAAATGTATCTCTGGGGGTGTTCCCACGCTCGACCACCAATTATTGTAGTTGCCTGATTCATCAGGCGCCTACAAATACAGGTTAGCCTAGAGCATCTGCTCTAGGCCTGGTTGGAGCCCTTCAGCGGAAGGGCTCCAACCTACCCCCTCCCCCTTGAGGGGGAGGGCTAGGGAGAGGGTGAAGCACCCCCATCAATCATAACAAGCTGGTATTTGTCCACTTGAGGCCGATATGATAGACTGACACCATGATTTACTTTGGTACCTCCGGGTTCAGCTATAACGACTGGGTAGGGCCTTTCTATCCACAGGGCATGCCTAAAAAAGAATGGCTGGTCTATTATGCCCGCGAATTCAACGTCTGCGAAATCAATTCCACGTTCTACGCCTTGCCGAAACCATCAACTATAGAGGCTATGGTCGACAAAGCCGGGGAGGGCTTCCTTTTTGTTTTTAAGGCAAATCAGCGGATGACCCATGAGCAGCGAGACAATAAAGCGGTTTTTGAAGCTTTTCGGGAGTTGCTTACCCCACTGGTCGACAGTGGGAAAATGGGCTGCGTGCTTGCTCAATTCCCCTACAGCTTTAGCTTCAAAACTGAAAATCTCCACTATTTAGACACCTCGGTGGAACGTCTCAGGGATTTGCCCATCGTCATCGAATTTCGTAATATCCAATGGCTGAGGCCGGAGGTCTTTGACTGGCTGCGTCGAAACGAGGTTGGCTTTTGCTGCGTCGATGAGCCACAACTGCCAAACCTCATGCCGCCCATCGCTGAGGCTACTAGCAAGATAGCCTATGTTCGCTTTCACGGACGTAATAAACAGAAGTGGTGGCACCATGAACATGCTTACGAGAGGTATGATTACTCCTATACTCGCGAGGAGCTTGAGGAGTGGTTGCCCAAGATCCGCCATCTCGATCAGCAAGCGGAAAGAACCTTTGTATTCGCCAACAACCACTGGCAGGGACAAGCAGTTACCACCATTCGCCAAATAAAGATGATGCTGGAATAGACTCCTTGCTCTTCTCAGGCAAGGTATTTGCCATGCAAAAAAAGTCTCACCATAAGCTTACCAAAGAAGTGGCCTTTTTCCTTGCTGCTCTGGTAGTTGTCAGTTTAGACCAGATAAGCAAGTTCTTCATTAAAACGAACATGACGCTAGGGCAATCAATACCAGAGGAAGGTTTTTTCAGGATCACCTACGGTACCAATACAGGAGGCGCCTTCGGTATCTTCGCCAATCAAGCCTTCCTCATCACCATTATCGCTATCGCCGGCATCGTCACCATCCTTATTTATGTGCGCTACTCCCCGCTTAACCGGATGCCGGTCAGGATTGCCCTTGGGCTTCTTATTGGGGGCACTGCAGGTAATCTGATAGACCGCATATCTTTCGGGCGGGTGGTTGACTTCATTGACATTGGCTTCGGTCAATACCGCTGGCCTACCTTTAATGTCGCCGATTCCGTTATCGTCATCAGCACCATCATTTTTATCTACTACATACTATTTCGACTCAAAATACACGAGCCTGTTCAGCGAAAAAGTGGATAGAAAGCTTGAGTTCATTGCCACTGGAGCGGGTATTCGGCTCGATAAATACATCGCCGAGGAGTACCCAGAGTTCTCTCGTTCCTATGTCCAAAGGCTGATCAGCGACGGTCTTATCACTGTCAACGACCGTCCTGCCAAGGGTAGCCTGAAACTCAATATCGGCGATAGAATCACCGTCTTGGTTCCGCCACCTGCACCTTCCTCTCTGCTACCGGAAGAAATCCCCCTGAACATCGTTTATGAAGATAGCGACCTCTTGGTGGTGAATAAGCCGGCAGGGCTTACGGTTCATCCCGCGCCCGGTCACCCCAGCCACACCCTGGTCAATGCCATCCTAGCCCACTGCCCCGACGTGCAGGGCATCGGCGGCTCAATGCGACCGGGGATTGTGCATCGCCTGGATAAGGATACCTCAGGACTCATGGTAGTCGCTAAGAACTATGCCGCACAGCAAAACCTCTCGAGTCAGATGAAGGCCCGCTCCGTGGTGAAGAGATACTCAGTGCTGGTTCAGGGGCACCTCTCCCCAGCGACGGGGACTGTCGAAGCTCCCATCGGGCGGAACCCTCGCAACAGAAAGAAGATGGCAGTGGTCTCAGGAGGCAGGGAGGCTCGCACCCAATATCGAGTTATCAAGTATTTAGATAACTATACCCTTGTTGAGGTAACGCTGGAGACGGGGCGCACCCATCAGATAAGGGTACACCTAGCCGCCATCGGCTTCCCAGTGGTGGGTGATGAGGTCTACGGCAGGAGGTCGCCGGTCTTAAGACGACAGTTTGTTCACGCTTGCCATCTCTGTTTCAGGCTGCCCTCAACGGGGGAGTACGTGGAATTCAACTCAGAGCTGCCACCGGACCTTAAGGAGGCGCTGGAACGCCTTTCGCTGTTGTAGAGGTCTGAGCAGGGTGATAAAATGGCGGGAATAGCGGAGGTTGGAAATGGATGAAAAGCAAGAGGACATAGTAGTTGAGTACGCCGGATTCTGGATGAGGCTTGGAGCGTATCTCATCGACTTTATTGCTGTGTGGATCATAGGCTGGTTTCTGTTAGCTGTCATTGGCTTAATTACCATTCCATTTAGAATCGCGGAGAGTTTGATTGAACCATTCCATCCCCTCTTGTACTTCTATGGAGGGCTGTGGTCCTTTATCTGGATCATAATCCCCGCTGTTTATTTCATCCTCTTGTGGGTGCTACGCGGTCAGACCCCGGGGATGATGGCATTGCGGATAAAGCTAATCCACACTGATGGCTCGCCTGTAGATTGGGGCGCTGCCGTGGTGAGGTTTATCGGCTACATCATCTGCTGTATCACCTTTGGGCTTCTCTTTGTCTGGATTGCCTT
>CAZZJX010000091.1:0-2215 GCA_964654845.1 uncultured Dehalococcoidales bacterium | reverse complement strand
AAAGTCAAGAAGGCGTAGAGGTTGAATATGCCGGGTTCTGGATGAGGCTAGGGGCATATCTTATTGACGGGCTAATCCTCACTGCTATAAATTATGCTATCTATTTTGTCCCCGGGTTTGTTTATTTTACCATTACCTGGGAGCTTGGGAGCCTTAAATTAGTGTCGAGTGCTTTCGCGGTGGTAATTCTTGTGATATGCGTTACAGCAAGCATTGCCTATCCAATTTGCTTCTGGCGGTGGCGCGGCCAGACGTTGGGGAAGATGGCGGTGGGGATAAAGTTGATCCGCTCAAATAACTCGCCTGTAAGCTGGCGTGCTGCCGCAATGAGGTTTGTGGGGTATATTATCTGCTGGGTCACCTTCGGGTTCCTCTTTCTGTGGATTGCCTTTGATAGCCGTAAGCGGGGCATTCACGATAGGATTGCCGGTACCTGCGTAATAAAGCTGCCGCGAAAGAAGGCGCTATTGCCCAAGGCTTATGAAGGAAGTTGAAATGAGCGATTCGGTACGCGTTCGCTTTGCCCCCAGTCCTACCGGTATACCACATGTGGGCAACATAAGAACCGCCCTGTTTAACTGGCTCTTCGCCAGACACTGCAAGGGAAGCTTCATTCTGCGTATCGAGGACACCGATGTCACGCGAAAGGTTGAGGGGGCGGCGCAGGCCATTCTCGATAGCCTGCGGTGGCTGGGGCTGGACTGGGACGAGGGACCAGGCGTGGGAGGCGACTACGGCCCCTATTTTCAATCACAGCGCCTGGAGATATACCAGGATGTAGCCAAACGGCTGGTGGAAGGGGGCAATGCCTATTTTTGCTACTGCTCCCCGCAGCGCCTTGAGGAGATGCGAAAGGAGCAGATGAAAAGGAAGCAGCCACCAGGCTACGATCGCCGCTGCCGCGATCTTACCGAAAAAGAGCGGGCGGAATTCGAGGCTCAAGGCATCACCCCCGTTGTCCGCTTTAGGATGCCCCTGGAGGGCCAGATCAAATTCCACGACCTGATTCGTGGCGAGGTAGTCTTCGAGGCAGCTACCCTGGACGATTTTGTGCTGCTGAAGTCGGATGGCTACCCCACCTATCACCTGGCCAACGTGGTGGACGACCATCTGATGAAGATATCCCATGTTCTGAGAGCCGATGAATGGCTCTCAAGCACCCCGCGCCATATCCCGCTTTACGGTGTTTTGGGATATGAGCCGCCGCAATTCGCCCATCTCCCGATGATATTGGGGAGCGACCGCGCCAAATTGAGCAAGCGCCATGGAGCAACATCGATTATGGAGTACCTGAAGCAGGGATACCTGCCGGAGGCCGTAGTCAACTTTCTTGCACTGTTAGGCTGGTCTCTTGACGATAAGACAGACATTATCAGCCGTGAGGAGCTGGTTGAAAACTTCTCCATCGAGCGCGTGGGCAAGACCGGGGCGATTTTCAATCATGAGAAGCTTGCCTGGATGAACGGGGTTTACATACGCAAATTGAGCGTTGACGAGATGGTTGAGCAGTCAATGCCATTCCTGGAGGCAGGCCTCCCCAAAACGGTAAAGCGGCCCATACCACGACACTATACACGCCGCATAGTGCCTCTGCTCCAGGAGCGGGTGAAGGTGTTGAGCGAAATGCCCGAACTCGCCGACTTCTTCTTTGTGGAAGAGCTAGATTACGACGCCGGGATGCTCCATAAGAAGGGGATCGATAGAGAAGGAGCGGCGGCTGCGCTGAGGGTGAGCAGAGAGCGCCTGGAGTCGTGCCCCTTCGACGATGCGTCGTTGGAGGGCGTTCTCCGTCCTCTGGCGGCGGAGCTTGGGCTCAAAACCGGCGCCCTCTTTGGACTGCTCAGGGTGGCCGTCACCGGGCGCACTGCGGCGCCGCCGTTGTTTGAGACCATGGCAGTCCTGGGCAAGGAGACGTGTCTGAAGCGCATCGAGGCGGCGCTTGCCAGGCTGCGGTAAGAGACTCAGCCTGTGAGGACGCGCGGCAAAAGGCCCCGGGTGACCCTGTGGCGCTGCCTCCAGTCAGCCGGATACGGCCCTCTGTTGCATAATGCGAGAGCACTGGGGAATCGTGAGGCTCGTGCGCGGAGGCACACCTGCCTGCCATCTTGCCCACACGCAACGTTGCCAGGTTGCTATCTCTCCGGCATGCGCTCCCTGACCCCTGCGCCAGTCACCGGCGCACGTCCGTTTTCCGGCTCAGAGTGCGGGGCGGCCC
>CAZZJX010000090.1:0-5858 GCA_964654845.1 uncultured Dehalococcoidales bacterium | reverse complement strand
GCGTTATGGGGATACATTGGTGTTGGTTACCGCCTGCGTCTCAAGCGAGCCGCGGGAGGGGACCGACTTCCTCCCTCTCACCGTTGACTATGAGGAGAGGCACTATGCTGCAGGCAAGATACCAGGAAGCTTTATTAGGAGGGAGACGCGCCCCAGCCAGGACGCAATACTCGCCGACCGACTCATCGATCGCGCCATCCGGCCTCTCTTTCCCAAGGGATTTCGTAACGAGATTCAGATCGTTATAACCATTCTTTCCACCGATCGAGAGAACGACCCGGATATTCTGGCCATGAATGGCGCCTCGTCTGCGCTCTCAATCTCCGAAATCCCCTTTGATGGGCCAATAGGCGCTGTTCGTGTCGGTTATCTTAATGGGCAACTGATACTCAACCCTACTTACACCCAACTCAATGATAGCCCGCTTGATCTCGTTGTCGCCGGCACTGGCGACGCCGTAATCATGGTGGAGGCCGGAGCCACGGAGGTGCCCGAAAGCCTTATCCTCGATGCCATCAAATTTGGACAGCAAGCGATACAGGAGATCGTCGCCCTGCAACAGCGACTCCGAGAGGCCTGTGGCAAGCCCAAGATGGAGTTTGAGGAAAGCGAAGGCAGTCCAGAGGTAGAGCAAACAGTCTCCTCCGCCGTCAATGGAAGACTTGACGAGGTTATCTATAGGCCGAGGGCGGAGCGTGAGGAAGCCCTCTCCGCTATAGGAGAAGAGCTCTGTCAAGAGTTTGGAGAAAAGTTCACACAAGAGGAGATTCTCTCCGCACTTCAATCCCATTTTAAGAGGGCGTTGCGGGAGAGTATTCTAGAAAAGGGAGTTCGTGCCGACGGCCGCCAGTTAAATGAGGTTCGCCCTATCACCTGTGAGATTGGTTTTCTTCCCCGCACCCACGGCTCGGGGCTTTTCACGCGCGGCGAGACCCAGGTTTTGACTACGACGACCCTGGGCTCGGTGCGGCAGGAGCAACTCATCGATACCATCAGTCAGGAGGAGAGCAAGCGCTTTATGCACCACTACAACTTCCCCCCTTTCTCTGTTGGGGAGGTGAGGCGTCTTGTTGGACCGGGTAGGAGGGCGATTGGGCACGGTGCGCTGGCAGAGAAGGCTCTTGCTCCTGTTCTGCCCAGCGAGGAGGATTTCCCATACACCATTCGCCTGGTTTCCGAGGTCCTAAGCTCTAACGGCTCGACTTCCATGGCTAGCGTTTGCGCCAGTAGCCTGTCCCTGATGGATGCCGGCGTTGCTATCAAGGCACACGTAGCAGGGGTAGCTATGGGGCTCATCACCAGAGACGACAAGTACGCTGTTCTTACCGACATACAAGGGCTAGAGGACGCCTACGGCGATATGGATTTCAAAGCGGCGGGTACCTCTAAAGGGATCACCGCGCTTCAAATGGACATCAAGCTCAAACAGATCTCTTATGAGGTCGTCGAGAGAGCACTTGAGCAGGCGAGAGAGGCCCGCCTATTCATCTTGGCTAAGATGAACGAGACTATCAGCACAAGCCGACAGGAACTCAGTAAATACGCACCTAGAGTGTATAAAATAACCATCTCGCCCGACCGCATTGGCGCTGTCATCGGGCCAGGGGGCAAGATGATAAGGTCGATCACTGAACAGACAGGGACCACCATAGACGTTGACAACGATGGCACCGTACTCATCGGCTCGGTAAGTGAAGAGGGAGCGCAAAAGGCGATCAAGATCATCGAGAGCCTGACTAAGGAGGTGGAGGTTGGTACCACCTACACTGGGAAGGTCACTCGTGTCGAGAACTATGGCGCCTTTGTGGAGATCTTACCAGGCAAGGATGGGATGGTCCATATTAGCGAGCTTGCCGACTACCGGGTGCCCAGCGTTGAGGATGTAGTCAAGGTTGGCGATGAGATCATGGTTATGGTCACCGAGATTGACCATATGGGGCGGATAAACCTATCCCGGCGTGCTGTATTTCAGGGGCTATCAAAGGTAGCCAAGGTTGAAGATACCAAGGCCTCAGGCTTTCCCAGGAAACCTCAAGGTCCGCGCCCTCAAAGGCCTCAAAGGCAAGGTGGTGAGCAGCGCAGTCCAAGAAGACCGCCAAGGCGTAATTACAATAGTTAAAACAGGCTGCAGGGGGGTACTGGGCAATGCCGATAGCGGTTGTAGTTCATGGGGCTGCGGGGAGGATGGGCAGAGAGATCTTGAGCGCTTTGTGCCAAGCCGATGGACTTAAGGCCGTCGGAGCCGCCGATCTAGAAGCAAAGCAGGATTTCTTAGCGCTCCCCGCTGGCTCGGGCGAGATCCCGTTTTCCACTAACCTGGAGTCGATCCTTTCCAATTGTCGTCCTGATGTTATGGTGGACTTCACAATTCGCGACGCCACCATGGCTGCAGCGCAGGTGGCCACAAAGCAAGGTGTAAATCTCGTTATAGGGACAACAGGTCTCTCCTCCGAGGATATAGGCGAAATCAAGAGATTGTGCCATAATAGGGATCTTGGTGCTATAATAGCACCTAACTTCTCATTGGGAGCAGCTTTGATGGTTCACCTGGCTAAACTGGCAGCCAGGTATTTTGATTATGCTGAGGTAATAGAGAAACACCACGATGGGAAGGCTGATGCCCCATCGGGGACCGCCATAGACACGGCCAAAGCGATGTTGGAGATGCGGGGCAAGCCCTTCAATTACCCTGTTCCGCTGAAGGAAAGCCTCACTGGAACGCGTGGCGGTCAGATCGAAGGGGTCGGAATTCATAGCGTGCGCCTTCCCGGGCTTCTCGCCCATCAAGAGGTGATATTTGGAGCACAAGGACAGACGCTTACCATACGCCATGACTCCATCAGCCGGGAGTCCTTCACGCCCGGGGTAATCATGGCTATTAGAGAGGTGGTCAAGATCAAAGGGGTTATATACGGTTTGGAAAACATCTTGGGATTGTAGGAGGCCGTGATGGAAGGGTTCCATGTTGCCATTGTTGGAGCTACGGGATTGGTTGGACGCGAGTTTATCAAGGTCTTGGAGCAGCGCAACTTCCCTATGCGCTCCATTCGTCTGCTCGCCTCCGACCGCTCCGCTGGCACTAAACTCTATGTAAAACATGAGCAGATGGAGGTTAAAGAGACAACCGCCCACTCTTTTGAAGAAGTAGACATCGCCCTCTTCTCCGCAGGCGCGGAGATAAGCAATCACTTCTCACCGATAGCAGCACGTGCTGGCGCTGTGGTCGTCGATAACAGCTCCGCTTTCAGAATGGATCCAAATGTCCCCCTAGTGGTGCCTGAGGTCAATGCTGAGGACATAAAGGAGCACAAAGGGATTATCGCCAACCCAAACTGCTCCACAATTCAGATGGTGGTTGCCATCTATCCCCTGCATAAGGTCGATCCCATTAAGCGAATCATTGTGGATAGCTATCAGTCGGCCTCAGGCATCGGCTCTGCTGCAATGGAGGAATTGGTCGACCAATCAAAGTTGGCGCTTGAAGGGCGCGAGGTGGTGCCCCATCTCTTTCCCCACCAGATCGCCTTCAACGTTCTTCCCGAGATCGACCTCTTCCTGGATAATGCCTATACCAAGGAAGAGTGGAAGATGGTGGAGGAGACTCAAAAGATAATGCATGCCCCTGAGATAGCCATCTCCGCTACCTGTGTGCGTGTGCCCGTTTCTATTGGGCACAGCGAGGCTATTCACATCGAGCTTACTAAACCGATGTCCCCTCAAGAGGCAAGACAAATCCTTGCCGAAGCGCCTGGCGTTAGAGTGCAGGACGACCCCGGTATAAGCCTCTATCCTCACCCATGGTCTGCGGCAGGCACTGACGATGTCTTTGTCGGGCGCATTCGCAAGGATTCGTCCCATGAACGTGGCTTGGCTATGTGGGTGGTTTCCGATAACATCAGAAAAGGAGCGGCGCTGAATACCGTTCAGATCGCCGAGACGATGATCGAGAGAGGCTGGATATAATGGAGGCGCGTGATGGCAGAGCTTGGTAGATTGTTCACCGCTATGGTAACCCCCTTCGATGACGAAGGCAATGTTGCCTATGAGCAGGCGAAGAGGCTTGCCATCGCCCTCTTGAATTCAGGGAGCGATGGAGTCGTAGTCTCTGGAAGCACGGGGGAGTCTCCCGCCCTCAGCAGAGAGGAGAAGCTCAGGCTTTTCGCTGAGGTGAAGGAGGCAGTGGGAGAGCGAGGGACAGTGATAGCTGGCACCGGCAACTACAGCACAAAGGATAGCATAGAGCTAACCAGGGAGGCGGAGAGCGTGGGCGTGGATGCCATACTGCTCGTTGCCCCCTGCTACAGTAGGCCAACGCAGGAGGGCCTTTTCCAGCACTTCAAAACCATTGTCACCGGCACAAGGCTGCCCTGTATTCTTTATAATGTACCCAGCCGAACGGCGGTAAACCTTGCCCCTGAAACTGCGGTCAGGTTGAGCGAGATCGACAATGTCGTCGGCATAAAGGAGGCTAGTGCCAATCTGGAGCAGATCGCCAAGATAATCGAGGGTGCGAACAAAGACTTCCTGCTTTACAGCGGCAATGACAGCGATACGCTCCCCATACTTTCCTTAGGAGGCTACGGCGTAATCAGCGTTATCTCCCACCTCGTTGGCTTGCAGGTCAAGGAGATGATGGAGAAGTTCCTTAGCGGCAAAGCAGATGAGGCTGCAACGATACATCGACGCTTGCTGCCGCTGGTGAATGCCATGTTTGTGGTCTCCAACCCCACCCCCACCAAATATGCCCTTAACCGCCTGGGCTTCCGTGTAGGCAAACCACGTCTACCGCTTGTCGAGCCTGATGAAAAATCGGCGGCGTTCATCGAAGCCACCCTGGCAAACTGTAAAATCGACCTCCCAACAGAAGCCAGAGTCTGAGAGAGCAGCCTAGAGCATCTGCTCTAGGCCTGTCCTGAGCTTGTCGAAGGGCTACCCCATTTTAGCAAGGCTACGGGATGTCTCGAATAATGATGGTCTGCTCCCGTCTGGGACCAACCGATATGACGCTTGCCGAACAGCCAATTAATTCCTCCACTCTCCTGATATAGGAGCGAGCCGCACCGGGCAGCTCCTCGAAGCGACGAAGGCCACTTATGTCGGTTTGCCAGCCGGCAAGCTCCTCATAGATGGGTTCGCACCTCGCCAGCAATGTAGAGTTGCTAGGAGGATTCGTCAGCGTATCGCCATCAAGCTTGTAGCCAGTGCATATCTTGAGCGATGGCAGGATATCTAGGATATCAAGGCGGGTTAGGGCAAACTCGGAGAAACCATTGATGCGAGCGCTAAAGCGACCGACCACGGCATCGAACCAGCCGCAGCGGCGGGGGCGCCCCGTAGTGGCACCATATTCATGGGCGCGCTGCCGAATCAACTCACCTGGTTCGTCACAGAGCTCAGTGACCAGAGGTCCAGCTCCCACCCTAGTGCTGTATGCCTTATAGACACCAATGATGCGGTCTATCTTCGCCGGGCTCAGCCCCAACCCTGAGCATGCGCCTCCTACGATGGTGGAGGTAGAGGTAACATAGGGGTAGGTGCCAAAATCTATATCCAGCATCGTCCCCTGTGCCCCCTCCAATAGAACTGCTTCCTCGTTTTCCAGAGCTTCCTGCAACATCAAATCGGTCCCCCTTACTAAGGGAGCCAGAATCTCTCCATAAAGGCAGTATTTGTCGTAGATTTCCTCCAGCGATAGAGGTTGAGCCTCATAAATCTTGGTGATGATACGGTTCTTCTGCTCCAGAACAGTGCGAAGCCTCTCCCGAAAGACCTCCTTGTCAAGTAGGTCTCCAACGCGAATTCCCAACCGGCCGGCTTTATCCATATAGCAAGGACCGATCCCTCTTCTTGTCGTTCCA
>CAZZJX010000089.1:2834-5987 GCA_964654845.1 uncultured Dehalococcoidales bacterium | reverse complement strand
ATTCTTACAGAATGACGTTAGCAGAATCCGAAACCAGATTCTGCCGGTGTCCCCCGGATATAATCTTTCCCCCCTTCCGCAGAAGGCTCCTTCCTGGACAGGAAGGGGAAGGCGGCCCAGATAGGCCGCACGGGGATTGGTCGAAAGGGTTTTTCATCACCCTGATAGGGCATCACGAGGTGGTACTGAGCCCTTGACTGTGTTCACTTTGTCCAGAAACTCATTGAAATCGACACCTTTGGGGAGGGGCTATCTCAAATAACGAATTACTGGCGTTTGATTGGTACTGAGAGATGTATTTCTTTTAACCTCCACTACACTTGACATAAACCGGGTGTGAAGTCAGGTCTGTTTGGGCTTCTGCGGTTCTTTGGATGCTCCAGCTTTATCGGCAGACGGCGCTGGTTGAGGAGGTTCTATACCCAGTCTCTTCGCCGAGTGGTCGCGCCCGAGGTAGAAGTTGAGCCACGATGATGTCCCTGTCAGTTCCCAGTTGCAGGGGGGAACAATGTAATCTCCGATAGAGTCTTCTTCCCCATGGCCCTTCAGCCTTTCGTAGGCTCTCACCCAGACACACTTCTTATCCGGATTTACCTCACACCAGCCTTCATAGCTTCCACCACAAGGACCGTTTCTCTGGTTCTTGGGACATTGGGACATCGGGCACAAAAAAGCTACATCAAACAGGCCGCAATCGCCGCAATTCATGCAGTTAAAAAGTGTCACCTTGCCAATATGTTCAAAGTTTTCGAAGAGTGTTTTCAGTGATGGAGAGGAATCTACGAATTTGGCGACCGGCTTGAGTGCTTTGAAAACGATACTATCCGGATTGAAAAGTGTTGCGTGTGCAAGCCTGGAGAGTAGATAGACGGGCGGGTGTGTTGCCTTCGCCTTCCTTGCTGCCGGCTTGTCAAGGTTTAGTCCCGTAGCAGGGTCTTTCTCGAATTGGTAGAAGCCGTTTTTCTGTGGGAAATCAAATTCAGCAACCAGGTCCTGCCAGTTGGACGATAGCTCTTCACCCTTATCGATTATATACTCGACATTTTCGTAAGTTATGCCATGTCCGCCGATGTGAGCGCCTGCATATCCCATTCCCTTGGCAATAGCGTATGTCTTCGCAGCCCGGTCAAGCCTGGCCGACCTGCCCTTGTCTTTAGCCTCTCTTTCCTTTGCCAGTTCTCCCAGCAGCTTATCAGTAACAACACATCCCGGTATCTGATTGGAATTCATTGTTCTGGCCGCTCCATAAGGAAGGGTATATATGTTAACCAGTGCAGGTATATCGTATCCATTCACTCTCAGCCACTGTATAAGCTCGTGGAGCTTCCTGGCGTCATATCCAACCTGAGTGATGATAAACTTCGCTCCGGCTTCTATCTTCTTCTTCAGTTTGTAATACTGCCCCATGATCTCGCCTTCCTGCTGTTTGAAGGGTGAGGCAGCTACTCCGGTGAAGAAGTCCGTTGGAGACAGTATCATTTTCCGTCGCATCGCCTCATATTCCATCCCGGCGTTCATCATGTCTACCAGTTGAAGCCCCTGTACCGAATCCATATCGAAGACAGGTTTAGGCATCCCCTTAAACCCGCCACTGGATGGATAGTCTCCGGTCAGCATCAACAGGTTTCTTACCCCCAGGGCAGCCAGGCCGTAGAGCAGGCTCTCGCATTGATTTCTGTTCTTATCCCTGAATGCAAGGTGCACCAGTGGTTCTATCCCGAGCTTCTTCACCTCCGTACAAAGTATTTCAGTGGAGATGGCTGGATTACCGCCCGGATTATCGGTTACACTTACAGCGTGAATCCTTCCTCCCTCTGACGCTCTTCTGGCATTCTCGATAAGCTCTTCTTGCTGCATTTCAAAAGCGCCCCTGCCAGGAATCTGTTCCCAGGTGATACAGAATGTCGCAGGGTTGAGGATTGCCTCTCTGGCTGTATTTGCATGTTCTCTCAATCGACTCTGTAGTCTGTCTCTCAGTCTATCAATCGGACCGGCCAGTTGAGCAACTGCGGTGTGCTCATCTTTGTCAGATAGAGATATGTAGTCGTCAGCTTCTACCTGCAGACCTTCTTCCATGCTCAGTACGCGTCTGGTGGGGTCTTGCGGGTTCAGGTCCACCACCAGAAGAGGTATATCCTTGGTTATCCATCCCTGTCGGAGACGGCGGTGCAACCTGAAGGCGGTCCCCTGGGGTTCTATGTGGCCCAGTGCAATAATATCAGGGATATCTTTCCTTGCTATCTTCAGTCCCTGTTCCTCATCTGAGGCGTGTATCACCTCAAGAGAACCTCTAACAGCATCTCCGACTATGTCGGCAAGACCGGTATCGTTACTGACTACAAGAATCTTGCCAATTTTGTTATTGTCCGCCATTGTGCTCCTTTCTTCACTATTAATTGAGTCCCTTTTATATTGACAGTCCTGCGAAGTCAAGCAACCTTTTCAACCGGACGCAGGTTGGGTGGAGGAAACGCCCACTCGCCTTCGCCTCAACCACATTCAACTATAGCATATTCCACGCTTGCTGATAAGGGTACAGGAGAGTGTTCTCTGCTCACACAGACATGCGATTAGCCGGAATAGTGTCATGATATTGAGATAACCGGCGGGAAATGGGGCGGTCGGGATAGACATCGTATATCCCGAGGATGTGGCAGGCCCAGGCCAGGTGCTGTGAATGAATATCCGGTCTCAACCGTGTGGTTGAGACCTGGCTTTAAGTGATCAGGGTACCCCTGGAAGAAACGGGGCCGTTAATACCTGTGTGTTGTGAAATCTCAAAGAGGGTCGGGGCAGCACTGATGTTCCCGAGCACATTATACCCGGAAGGATACTCTCCCAGGAAGCTGGTAGCTTCTATACCATCACGAGATGTGAGACACACCGGGCAGAGTCCTGTCGTAGTTGCTAATTGTACTGCACTGGAAGCCTAATGACTCGATGAAACGCCGGAGTTGGTCATCATTCGTATCGACAAGCGCACGGACGGTTGCCACTCCATCCTTACGGCAGTATTCAAACATCTCGTCAATCAGCTTGTAACCAATACCATGTCGCCGGTACTCATGCTCAACAACAATCCCACCGATAACACATACCTTGGTAAGCGGTATACCGACGTACTGGATACGAGCCAGGTTGAAGCCTATTACC
>CAZZJX010000089.1:0-2824 GCA_964654845.1 uncultured Dehalococcoidales bacterium | reverse complement strand
GAGCCAGGACAGCATCAAAATCATCCTTTGACATCTTCCGGATAGCTATACCCACTGTACCTCCCATCATCAAGGTTGGTTCGGAGTAAGGATAAATGCTACATAATGGAGTAAACTCACGGAGGTAGTACCCCTGTAAGTCTACTTCTTCAGCATTTTCTCAATGTATCTCAGCAAGTCCTCGGGGTCAACCGGTTTGTCAATGTATCCTTCCGCTTCAAGTTCGAGGCCGGCACTGACAGGTATATTGGTTTCCCCCTTTTTCTGAGCAAAGCTGGTCAACATCACAACAGGAATATCTGCCAGTTGCGGGTCTTTCTTTATCTCTTCACAAACATGAAAACCGTCCTGGGTAGGCATGATAATATCAAGTAAAACCAGGTCCGGCTTTTCTTCCCTGACCTTCTGTAGACCTATGTCACCATCAAGAGCCGTGAGAACCTGGTAATCCTTGCTTTCCAGTACCGTTTTCGTCGACTCCACGAATACAGGGTCATCATCAATGACTAGGATTCTGACTTGCTTGTCCACTGCTTACCTCCTTTAATTATGGATAAGCTTGTAGCCCCCACTGCCTTCCCTTTCATTAGAGCTTTCTCTACTCGCTGAAGCAATACAGGAGGCGAAATGGGCTTCGTTACGTAATCCTCAATATCAAACTCCGTTTCGGTCTCAAGTTCATACCGTCTGCGGCTGCTCTCTTCCCTTACCGCGCTGAGAATTATTACCGGTATTCTCTTACCGCCGCGGCCCCTTCGCTCCTCAAGGCGTTTGCAGACTTCGAACCCGTCCATATTCGGCATAAGCAAGTCCAGAACCAATAAGTCGGGTTCCTCTTCCTCGACTTTGGCCAGTGCCTCCTCACCATCCTGTGCGGTGCGTACTTCGTAGCCCTGTGACTCAAGGATAAGAGCCGTTATTCCCCGCATCTCAGGGTCATCATCGGTAACCAGGATTCTCGCTCCCGCTACTGCCTCGGTCTCTTCCTCTGCTTGAGCTTTGGATAGTTCCAGGATTCTGGGTAGGGACACACCAAACCTGGTCCCCTTCCCTGTTTCAGGGTCTGGACTTACGACCCAGATGCTGCCACCATGAGCCTCGACTATCTTCTTAGCTATTGAAAGCCCCAGTCCTGCCCCCTCTGCGTCTACTTTCATACCTCGGTAGAAATCGCCAAATATCCTTGGTAGTTCTTCAGGCGGAATGCCGATACCGGTGTCACTAACGTACAATTCGATTTTATCGTCTGTTTCTCTGGCAGTGACGGTTACGATGCCACCTGGAGCGGTGAATTTGACGGCGTTACTCAGTAGATTAGTCAGGACCTGGCGCAAGCGCTTTGGTATTCCAAGTGTCTCAGGTAATGCAGCGGGGATACTGCTTCTCAATCCTATGGCCTTCTCCTGAGCGATACCGGCAATATCACCTATCGAAATCGCCACTACTTCAGATAGGTCCATCTTTTCAAAATCGGTTGCTCTGATTTCAACAAAAGAAATATCCAGCAGGTTGTCAATCATGCTCAGGAGGTCCGATATCCGCTGTTTGCCTCCTGATAGTAATTCCTTCTGTTTGATATTGATATCCCCCGCAAAGCCGCCTATCACGGTGTCCAGTGAGCTCTGAACGGTGGCAAGAGGGGCCCTGAGGTCATGAGATGTTACTGACAGCACATGGGCTAGTGTCCGCTTGGCTTGTGACAGTCTATCGGAGACTAACTTTACGAGTTCCTGCATCACTTTGTGGTCAAGATCACTATCTTCGTCACACAATCGGCGGACACTCTGTCCATCAAATACGAGCAGCGTCGAGTTTTCTGAGGCTGTTGCAGACATTGTGTGTACTGGCAGGTCAGTAAGTGCTGACCAGCCGAATACTCCGTTCTTCTCAATAACGTCAATTACTGCCTGCCTCTTTGTCCGTGAACCAATGCGGATTTCCATTTCGAGCGCGATTTTACCACTTTCAACAATGTAGAAATTGGGTGATGTGTCCCCCTCACTTAAGATACGCATCCCTGCCTCAAACGACTGCTCCTTACATAGGGCTTCTATTTTCCCCATCTGAGCGTCTGACACATTCCAGAAAAGCTTGGAATTCTTAATGGCATCTCTCTTATTGCTTGCCATCTGCTCTCCCTCACCCATTGTTGAACCGATGCAAATAACATATCTGGGGGTTGGTATCGATTATAATACTCTGTATTGACCACACAGTCAACATTACGAATTGACTGGTTCTCCATCAATAAGTGTGAAACGGTGGCTGTTGTATCAACTACATGAAGAGTGTTGGCTGGCTAAGCAAGGCGCTACCATTCTTAGCAGGTTGCTGAAAAGGGGGAGTCCAGAGGGATCCCGCCCCTTCTGAGAGGCGCTCCATCCGGGCCGCACGGGGATTGGACGAAAGGGTTTTTCAGCACTTTGTTAGTACCACTCGGAATGAGAGAGTCCCTGTCAGTAGACTCGCCCTCGGTGGCTGCATAGAGTGCTTATGAGGGAATCCAGCGCTCCAGGTAAATGCAGGATTCAGGCGAAACAAACGCTTTCCCTTTACAGCCTTGCTTATTCGGGGTACAATAGGCTCAATTCGGGCGGTTAGCTCAGTGGTTAGAGCGCTTGCTTCACACTCTTCTCGATAAGCAGTTAAGTTCTAGCTACGAAAATAGGGTTTTACCGCGAGCTGACAGCTTGCTTTCAGGACGGACGAGCAAAATGAAAAATGGTTGTCGAGACACAAGCAGTCACCCTCAACTACCTGGTAAGCCGCTTTGTACGCCGGCGCCACCTGGCGAAAAGTACCAGAGATTACTACGCCACCATGC
>CAZZJX010000088.1:0-6018 GCA_964654845.1 uncultured Dehalococcoidales bacterium | reverse complement strand
GACTTATAATTATTGTTACCGAAAGTGGTATTGTTGCCTCAAAAAGATTGTTACCCAAGGAGGGGAGAATGACACGAGGCAGCATACGAGAATACATCGAGGCGGTACGAAGTCGCTACCTTAGAGCGGGAAAGAAAGAGAAGGGACTGATTCTGGACGAATTCACCCAGGTTACAGGCTACCATCGTAAGGCAGCAGTCCGCTTGATGCGTCGAGGCAAGTCACCCCGGCCGGTCAACCATCGGGGACGCCCTAGGTGTTATGGTCCTGAGGTAGCTGAGGCGCTGAAGGTGGCATGGGAAGCCACCGACCGCCTGTGCTCCAAGCGCTTACAGCCCTTCCTGAACTGGTCGGCATTCTAAGGAGACACGGTGAGATAACTATTACCGCTGAGGTTGAAGCCCAACTATGTTGGATGAGCCCTGCCACCATCGACCGGCTGTTGCGTCCCTGGCGACAGCTTGGAGGACGCCGTCCCTTCACCACCACCAAGCCGGGGAGCTTACTTAAGAAATCCATCCCTATTAGAACCTTTGCCGACTGGCAGGAAGATCGCCCCGGCTTCCTGGAGGTGGACTTAGTGCATCACTGCGGTGAGAGCACAGAAGGAATCTACTTGACCACTCTGTCTACAGTAGATGTGGCCAGCGGCTGGTCAGAGTGTGTGGGAGTGTGGGGAAAAGGCCAACAGCGTGTTGGTGCTGCGGTACACCAGGTGCGTCAGCGCCTACCTTTCCCTCTGCTGGGGGTTGATTCAGACAATGGTAGTGAGTTCATCAACAAGCATCTGTATACCTATTGTCGCCGCGCGGAGATCACTTTCACCCGCTCTCGCTCATACAAGAAGAACGACAGCTGTCATGTAGAGCAAAAGAACTGGTCGGTGGTGCGGCGATTGGTAGGCTACGATCGCTACAACTCCCGAGCATCTTTAGAGGTGTTGAATGGGATCTACGAGCTCCTCCGCCTCTATGTCAACTTCTTTCAGCCAGTAATGAAGCTGGTGTCCAAGACTAGGCAAAGTGCTAAGATGCACAAGGTGTATGACAAGGCACGAACGCCATATCAACGGCTACTGGAGGCTGGCGTTCTCAGCGAGGCTAAGCAACAGGAGTTGGCAGCAATATACCTTGGTCTGAACCCTGTTTCACTACTAAGGCAGATCAATGAGAACCTGGAGTGCCTGTGGACTATGGCAGAATGCCCTACGCAGCAAGCAAAAGCTAGACATCACGGTAGTTCGGTAACCGTGATTTATGATGCAACGATGCCTCTTCGGTAACACTTTCTATTGACGCAATACGGACGGAGGTTGCGACCTTTGTTTCATACTTAGTGCGTTGCTCATCGATCCGAACGTGCTGAAGGGTGATATGCATTCCTAGAGGATGTCTTCGTGATGTGAAACCATATCTCCGCTGAAACGTGTTGAACACAACGCTATTTAGTTCAACGGGGTAAAAAATTCAACTAGTTGTTGCCTCACAGCGCATTTTAGACTCTTGTTAAGTGAGATAGCTTTTGCCCACACTTCTACATATTGGCCAGCTCCTCCTCATACCTATTCACCCACCCATCGGCTTCGCATTCTTTGAGGACTTCTATTGCTGTGTTCAGATTCGCTTAGAGTATCCTATAGATTTTATAGATCACCCGATTTGGCATTGACTGGCCGACACCCACTGCAACGATCCGGTTCAGCCAACCATACTTATCTGAACCTGTCTCGAAAATCGGGGTCGTACGGAAGTAGTACTCTGATGGGTCCACGCTCTCACCCTTTTGGATACGCTCAAAAACTTCAGGGGTTATATGTAAAATACCCCTATAATACATGTAAATCAATTCGCCATCATCGGTTCGTATGGTGAGCCTGACATCAATTTCTCCTGCCCCATCAGGCCTTAGAAGGATCCAGTCAGCCGCGGGGGGAAGCAGATTCCCTTTGATATTCGGACCGCTAACGGTGCCGCCTTTAACGATATATATCATTCGTACACCGTGTGGAGTAAAGCCAATCGGCAAGGGCTCCTCCAGGTCTGCCTGTACATCACAAAGGAATTCATATTTTAGGTCTAACATCGCATTCCTCCTTTATAATTTGGATATTTCCCAAAAAGTAATGAAATAAGTCGAGTGGTGTTTTGTCTTCCTTACGGCATCTTCCATCAGAGCCAGGGGGCTGGCTACAAAGGGAGGCTAATTATAGGGCATGCTCTTCCGTGAGAATAGTAGCTGTATAGGTAGGCAGAAGGCTACCACTTTGCGGGGGTATTGTCAACTTTTGCCCGGCTAGGTCATCGTCCCGTAGGCAGTAAATCCAAAACTGTACAATTGTCAGGAATGTTCAACAGCCGATGGATTAACTAATGGGGATCATACAAGACATCAAACAAGGCAAGCTTATGTTGCATAATTCCAGGCATTTGATTCGGTTATTATAGATCCCATTTTATATGACATATAAAGCGTGAATTACTCATATCGCTCGACTTCGGGTAAGCGGTTCGGAACGGGCTGGAGCAGGTGCGTGTATTTGACAATCCCTGTGGTGCGGGCGTATAAAACGTTTAGACAATATCGTGTCGATTGGAACGCAGAATGTTTGACAGGGAGACAGAGAGGCATGAAACACAAAGAAGGCAATTTCAAAGGGTACAGGGATTTTAATATCTATTACCAGTGCTGGCTGCCAGAAGGAAGTACCAAGGCGGTTTTGCTGGTCGCACATGGCTTTGCAGAACACAGCGGACGCTATGGAAACCTAGTAGATTACTTCGTTCCCAAAGGCTATGCTGTCTATGCACTTGACCATCGAGGGCATGGTAGGTCAGATGGTGAACGTGTCCAAGTTGAACGGTTCACTGAGTACCTTACTGACCTCAAGACCTTTTTTGACCTGGTACGCAAAGAGAATCCCAACACCAAGATCTTCCTTGTTGGCCATAGTATGGGAGCGTCGATTAGCACTGCGTACGCTGTAGAGTATCAGAAGGAACTAGCCGGGCTGATACTTTCCGGGGGAGGTATAGTGACCGGTGACGCCCCACCACCGCCGAGGATGGCTAACAGGGTCCTTGATGCTTCAGCTCTCAGCCGTGATACGGCTGTCGTTGATGCCTATGTGAATGACCCGCTTGTGTATCGGGGCCCAATCCCCGAGCGCCATGCAATGGTCGAGATGAGGAGGCAACTGCCCGAGCAGGTACCGGGGATAAAGTTGCCTATCCTGATCATGGCCGGTAGTGCTGCGCCGACAGGGGATGCTGCACGCAGCAAGGCGTTATATGAAGTAGTCGGTTCAAAAGATAAGACACTCAGGCTCTATGAAGGCTTATTGCACGAGATCTTTAACGAGCCAGAGCACAAGCAGGTCATGGCTGACGTGGAGGCATGGTTGGCCGCTCACATGTAATTTAAGCACTGCTCATTTCCTTTCAGCAGGTAAACCAGAGGTATCAGCGCCTGGAGATTGTGCAAAGAGGTAACGAAACACCGGATTGTGACTCAACGATTAGCCAATAGGTACAATCCGTCTAGCAATTCTGACTTTTTTCAACGAAGTTAGAGTTTACGGCTGAAAGGGGTACTCGTTCTCAAGTATTCTATCGAACAACTTTCATCTTCTTAAGAGCCAGATTGGCAGCTCTTACACCACACATACCGTGTACTCCCGGACCCGGTGGTGTTGAGGCGGAGCACAAAAAAGCATTTGCTATAGGGGTATCATAAGATACGCCCGGAAAGATGAGTCTCCTCATACTTTGGGTGCCTCCTGTGATGTCACCACCAATACAGTTGGGATTATCTTTCTCCAAATCAGAGGGGTACATAACATGCCGAGCGATTATTTTCTCTTTAAAGCCAGGCGCAAAGCGTTCTATTTGTGCTTCGATTCTCCCGGTCATGTCGAAGGTAGAACCTTTGGGAACATGGCTGTATGCCCATACGATATGCCTACTGCCTTGAGCACGTGTGTGATCAAAAAGGCTGGGTTGGGCAAGAATAACAAAAGGTTTTTCCGGTTGATGGTTGTTCCAAACGGCTCTTTCAGCGTTGGCTATTTCCTCAAGACTTCCTCCCAGATGCACTGTGCCTGCAATTTGACATTCTGTAGTTTTCCACGGGATCGGCCCATCCAGTATCCAGTCAAGCTTGAAAACAGCAGGTCCGTACTCATAGTCAGCTAACCTCCGCTTATATGAATCTGGCAAATGCTGTTTTGCCATTTTTAGGAATTGATGTGGTGTTACATCCAGCATGAGTATCTTACAAGGTGGCAACTGATCGAGAGAATACACTTCATTGTCAGTAATGATGTTCCCCCCCATTTTGATCAAATAACTGGATAGTGCGTCTGTTATCCTTTGCGACCCTCCCTCTGGCAGCGACCAACCGGTAGTATGTGCTGCTACAGCGAGAACCAGCCCGGCAGCAGCACTGGCTCGGTGTTCCAGACTCATTACTGAGTGGGCTCCAAGTCCAGCTATCAAGGCGCGGGCCCGAGCCCCTGTAAAAAACGACTCTGCGAGCCCTACGGCAGATCGTATTGCGCGATATCCAAAACTGAGTAATGTGCATGGGTGACGAGTAGTAATCCGTGGAAAATACATCACTTCACTGGCTATCTCGAGCCATTTGTCCACCATTGGACTCATAAGCCTTTGGTACGATTCTTTATCGCAATTGTCAAGCATTGAGGCGGTTTCACTGACCGGCCTCGTTACTAGAACTGCGGTGCCATCATCAAAAGGATGTGCCACTGCAGCCGGAGGGGTTATCCAATTTAATCCATGGTTTATCAAAGGAAGTCTCCGGAAGAACGGTGAGGCTACCGCAAGTGGGTGAACTGCCGAACCAATGTCATGCAAATAACCAGGATCAATAAGCTCGGATGAGCGGCAAGCCCCTCCAATGATGCTGTTTCGTTCATAGACTGTCACGGGAATACCGGCTTCAGCGAGCGTAATTGATGCCGCCAAGCCATTGGGGCCTGATCCTACGACAATAGCTTTGTAGGAAGAGCGTTCTCCCATAGTTCTCTATTGTTCCTTTTTCGATTGACCGATGGTCACTCTTTTCAACCAAAGAAAAGGCATATAGAACATAGTCCTGATCTGGGCGTTGTACCATACATTGCTTGCCTGCGCCCATTGCATTCGTGGATCCACGCATCTGGCTTCAATATTGACATCTGCTGGTATCCCGAGGTAAGTTGCAAGCGAGGTAAGTACATGGGTCCAGATCTTAATCTGCATCTTTGAACCAACTGTTCGGAAAGCTGCTTCGTACACCGGGTCATTGGCGCGGGCAAGCCCTAGAATCTGTGCTGTTATTTTGTTATTCGTCTCGAAGGCGCTGAAAGAGACCCAGCCGGATTCGGGATGACCTTGCGGCGTGATGAAGGTAAACGATCTTTCATCCGAATACAGCACCATTACACCTGTTGAAACCGGGCCGCCGGGTGTTGATGAGTCGATCGCTACCACCTCACCAGGCTGTATGCCCTTCTCCGTGGGATAGAATCGATTGTACGAAGGTTGTAAGCTGGGGAAGTTCTGTTTCAGTTCCCTAATAACATCTTCCGGCGTTAAACCTGGTTTATCTACTTTCAATTGATAAGTCTTTTGCCATAACTGCCCAAAGCCATCAATCGGTCCAACAACACGCCGGCCCTTCATGTTACGATTAATTGCCTCCAGGGGCATCGCTGGTATACTCAGCTGAACAACTGGCTTTGCCCAGTATGAGGTGTCCCGAGCCGTTGCCTGTGGAAGTTGCAGAGAGGGTACATTGCTTCCGGAAACTTGCGCGGCTGCAAATGCCTCTTCCCGGCTACTGTATATCGAAATTGCCCGGTTTAGACCTGTTAACCTGAGGACATCTGTGTAATGATCGCTTACACCAATGGCCAGTAGACGCTGCCCGCATCGCCGGGCCAGAGTACTAAATTTGACAAGCATAGTGGCACCAAAACCATTTATGATCTGAACCGCACTGAAATCCAGTATCAGATAG
>CAZZJX010000087.1:0-6033 GCA_964654845.1 uncultured Dehalococcoidales bacterium | reverse complement strand
CGGTCGAAACAACTGCTCCGGCGAGAGGGGATCAAGGAGTATTCCAGGCTCAGACCACAGATCAAAGATACAATTCGTGAGCTTCTGCCCCTGGTGCGGAGAGACCATCTCCTCGAGCCGGCCATCGCCTACGAAATCTACTCCATAACGGAGGCGCGCAGCGATCAACTGAGCCTTGACGGTGGGGCGGTGCTGCATGCGCCGGTGCTCCCTGCGGCATTGCCCGGGGTAAAAGAGCTTGCCGTAGTGGTCTGCACTATTGGACACAAACTGGAGCGGAAGGTCACCGACTACTCGGATGAAGGGGAGCCCCTGCGCAGTCTGCTTCTGGACGGCATTGGAAGCGCGGCAGTGGATTCTCTCGTCCGAGAAGCAGGCAAGCTCATAACGCATGAGGCATCATCTCGCGACCTGCAAGCCAGCAGTCCACTCGGTCCGGGTATGCCCGGTTTCCCCATTTCGGAGCAATGGCAGATGATGAACCTGGTATCTGCGGACGAAATCGGGGTCAGCCTGACCCAGACGGCAACGATGATCCCACGTAAGTCGGTTTCCATGGTTATTGGTATCGGGGCACACATGCCAACCTGGACGCAGGCGGAGGTCTGCGCCCGATGCAGCTTGAGGAAGACCTGCCCTTACCGAGTACGAGCTTGAAAAGGAAAACAGAGCAAGCCCTACATCGAGTGAATATGCCAGTTTACACATCTTTTCTATTTTTTTATCACCATCCCGTTCATGGAGTGACCTTCTTTTGCAACACTCAGATGGTGACAAAATCATAAGACATCAACATGAAGCGCCAAGCTCTGTTGACGTCTGCCATTTGACCCCGTAAGATAGCCATAATATGTGTAAATATCTAAATGTGACCGTTAAGCAAGCATACATGTAAGGAGAGGGAGGTAGCAATGTCACAATTGGCTGATGCTTTAGCAAGTTTAGATGAGGATGAAGTAGCGAAGCTAGTACATGAGAAAATAAATGCCGGCATTGACGCCATGTCTATACTCAATGAATGCCGTAATGGCATGGATATCGTCGGCGAACGCTATAAGAGCGGGGAGTATTTCCTCAGCGAGCTTGTCGTGTCTGGTGAGATATTTAAGGAGTCCATGAAGGTGATTGAACCTCACTTGAAAGCGGGCAAACAAGCAGATACCTTAGCCAAAATGGTCCTGGGCACGGTCAAAGGCGATATCCACAACATAGGCAAAGACATTGTAAACGTCCTTCTGAGAGCAGCCGGCTTCGAGGTATATGACCTGGGTGTAGATGTGGAGCCGCGTCTCTTTGTGGAGAAATTGGTTGAGACGGAGGCGCTCATTCTGGGGATGTCAGGCCTGCTGACGCCTTCCTTTGAATCGATGAAGGAAACGGTTGAGGCTGTTGAGGCTGCGGGGCTGCGAGATAAAGTAAGAATCATCGTTGGCGGTGGCGTTGTTACCGAGCTGGTTGGGAAGTATGTTGGGGCCGACAGGTTTACTTCCGACGGGCTTAGAGGTGTGGAGATATGCAAGGAATTTGCCAGAGATCTGAAATAGGAAAAGTAGAGATCTTACGAGTGCTGAATATTAATGCCTGGCGCTCTGAAAAGTGGAGGAAAGGCAGGTAGGGAGAATGACAACAGATAACCTGGCCAGCCGCATGGCAAGATTGCAAGCAGCCATTAACCTGGAGGAGGGTGACAGAGTCCCAGTCTCACTGATGATGGGTGCTACAATGCCCTGTCGTTACAAAGGGATTTCCCAGGGGGAGTTGTACAGGGATCCGGTCAAGGGACACCGAGCAGTGCTTGAGGTTTTTGATGAGCTCGGTGGCTACGATGCTGCTGGAGGTGGTGCAAACACATCTCGTGAAGAGAATCTGCTTGACGCACCAATGAGGATTAAGGTGCCTGGAAGGGACATCCCTGAACATGATCCCCTTCAGTGGGAAGAGGTGGAGGTTCTGACCCACGAAGACTATGACAAGATAATCGAGCAGGGGTGGAATAATTTCATGCTTGAATTCTACCCCCGCTTCAGGGGCTGGGACCCCGCTGAATACACCACACGGATTGAAGCCAAAGCAACCAAGGATATAAAGCGGCATAAGGAGGTCATGAAGGTCTGGGAGGAGAAAGAGATCCCGGTTTATCAGGTCAGTTATGTGAACACTCCGCTTATGATGTTATCGTCGTGCCGATCATTTGTACCATTCACCATGGACCTCTACCGCATTCCTGATAAAGTGGAGGCCACTATGGATGCAATGATAGACGACCTCATTGAAATATCCATCAAAAGTGTCAAAGTTATGGGAATATCCCTCCCCACAGGAATACCGGCCAAGTCGCTGGTCATGGAAAGAGGGGGCGCATTCTATTACCCCCTGCGCATATTCGAGCGATTTGAGTGGCCGTATACAAAGAAGATGGCGGAAGCCTTCATTGATGAGGGCATCATGCCAATCTTGCACTTCGACCAGGATTGGACTCTAAACCTCCCTTATCTAAAGGAGTTGCCCAGGGGAAAGTGTATTTGCCAGTTTGATAGCTGCACTGACATCTTCAAGGCCAAAGAGGTTCTCAGAGACCATATGTGCATCATGGGCGATGTGTCCCCATCATTACTCTCTCTTGGCACACCTGAGGAGGTCGAGGCCTACTGCAAGAAGCTCATCGATATAATCGGGGAAGGTGGCGGGTTCATTTTAGGTGTTGGTTGTAGTGTCCCAACAAACGCCAAGTTTGAGAATCTCAAGGCGATGGTTGATACCGCTAAAAACTACCGGCCTACGCGTGCAGCTTAAGATAGGTGGTGAATCCACTAGTGGTCGAATAGTATGCCTCGACCAAGGACAAATACATGCCCGTAATCCACGATATTCCCCTGAGCTTGAAGACAAAGGAAGTACTGCGCCGAGCCGGAATGAAAGAGCATTCCAAGCTTAGCCCTAAGGCGGAAACTTCAACTTGCGAACTGCTTGCCAGTATGGACAAGGTTAATGTTCTGGAGCCAGGCCTAAGAAATCTACTCCGTAACCCCGAAAACACAAACCGAGGATAATATTATGTCATTCACGATTGATTTTGAGCCGGTGGGACGAAGGGGGCAATGTCAAAATAATGAGTCACTGCTAGAGTGCGCGCGCCAACATGGGGTGGGCATTGTTAGCCTATGTGGGGGCCAGGGAAGCTGCCACTCATGCAAAGTGCGAATATTGAGTGGAAGTGTCTCAGAGCTAACCTCCAGCGAGCGAGAGGCCTTTTCCCCTCAAGAACTGAAGGATGGCTGGCGCCTGGCGTGCCAAACCTATCCCGCCAGCGATTGCAAATTGAGCGTGCCCGCTGAGTCGATGCCCACCATACAGCGAACCCAGGTGGAGGGATTGGAAGTAGCGGTCAGCCCGGTGCCACCGGTTATTGGCTATCACGTAGAATTGCAAATTCCATCTCTGTCCGACTTACAGCCTGACGCCGAACGGTTGCTGGAAGCGCTGGACCAGCAGCACCATTTACACTGCGATAAGGTCGACATTGATGTAATGCGTTCGATCTCGCCTCAGTTACGCTCCTTGAAATGGAACTGTCGGGCCTCAGTTCGCCAAGGCGAGGTAGTGGCTCTCGGTCCGCAGTCAAGCCGCCAGCTAGGACTGGCAATTGATTTAGGCACCACCAAGATCGCCGGCTATCTAGTTGATCTGAGCGACGGTCGGACATTGGCAGCTAAAGGGATCATGAACCCCCAGATCGGTTATGGAGAGGATATCATCAGCCGCATTATGAATGTCGTGCGAGCACCTGGGAAGGGATTGAAACTGCGAAAAGCAGCAGTGGAAGCACTGAACCAGATTGCTGGTGATTTATGTAATGAGGCCGACGCCGAGAAGAAGGAAATTGTTGAGGCAGTCGTAGTCGGCAACACCGCTATGCACCACCTGTTCCTCGGTTTGCCCGTTAGGCAGCTCGCTTACTCTCCCTTCGTCCCCGCAGCCAGCTCGGCTCAAGACATAAAAGCTCGCGACCTTGGCCTGCGAATCGCTCCAGGGGCATATGTGCACCTGCTGCCAAACATCGCCGGTTTCGTCGGTGCCGACCACGTGGCCATGTTGTTGGCAACCCAAGCCTGGCAAGCTGAAGAGCCTACAGTGGCCTTGGATATCGGGACCAACACTGAGGTTTCTTTGATAAGCAAAGGTAATGTAACCACCGTCTCCTGTGCCTCTGGGCCTGCCTTTGAAGGTGGCCATATCAAGGATGGAATGCGAGCAGCAGCCGGAGCTATTGAACGGCTACGTATAGAGGATGATGGCGTTCAATACCAGACCGTTGACGAAGCACCACCGATTGGTATCTGCGGCTCGGGTGTGATTGATGCTTTAGCGCAGCTATACCTGGCGAGAATTATCGACGATGGCGGTAGAATGAAGGATGGTCACCCTTTCGTTCGTACTCGAAAGAAGCAGCGCGAGTTCGTGCTGGTAAACAGAGAGGAACAAGACGGAACCCCGGACATTGTCATAACCCAGGGGGACGTGCGAGAGCTGCAACTGGCTAAGGCAGCCATTCGCACCGGTATCCAGGTGCTCCTGGAAACGAACGGCTACTCTGAAGAAGAGATTGCCCGAGTGATAATTGCTGGAGCCTTCGGCAGCTATATCGATATCTCCAGTGCGATAGTTATCGGCCTATTGCCCTCAATACCTCTTGACCGCATCCATCAGGTAGGGAATGCCGCCGGCATGGGAGCTAAGCTGGCTCTAATCTCCCTTGATAGTCGAACTCAAGCCAGGGATGTAGCCTTGTGCGTACAATATGTTGAACTGGCAAGCGCCCATGATTTCACCCAGGCCTTCGTTGCAGCAAGTTACCTGGGGCGATACAGGATACAGCACGGGAAGAGGGAGGCAATCAATGGAGACTAGAGTATCCAGTGTAGCTAAAGAAGTGGTCATTGGCAGTGACCAGCCGACGGTTCTCATAGGCGAGCGTATCAACCCGGCCGGTAAGAAGAAGCTGGCTGAGGCCCTTAAAGCAGGCGACTTGGAGATGGTCCGCTCGGAAGCCCTGGCTCAAGCTGAAGCTGGGGCTGACATCCTTGACGTCAACGTAAGTACATTCGGTGTGGACGAGGTTACTTTGCTTCCCCAGGCAGTGAAGGCAGTGATGGACTCAGTAGACATACCGCTATGCCTTGACAGTACTAACCCGGAGGCTTTGGCAGCAGCCCTAAAAGTGTACGAAGGTAAGCCGCTCATCAACTCAGTCACTGGTGAAGAGCACTCCCTGGACAAAATCTTACCGTTGGTTAAGGAATATGGAGCGACGGTCATTGGTCTGGTGCAGGATGATGAAGGTATCCCAAAGGATTCTGAGCGGCGGGTAGCCATCGCTCATAAGATAGTGGAACGAGTTGAGGCAGCAGGAATCCTACGCCAAGACGTTATCATTGACTGCCTTACCCTAGCTGTGGGAGCCGATACCGGCTCTGGGCTATCGGCTATAGAAACTGCTAGTCGAGTTAAGGCCGAACTGGGGGTGAATCTGACGCTTGCCGCTAGCAATATCTCATTCGGCATGCCCGACCGTCACCTGCTCAATAGTGCCTTCGTGGCTATGGTTATCGCCGCTGGTGTGACCTGCCTGATTGTTGATGTAGCCAGGGTACGGCCGATAGTTCTAGCTGCTGACCTAATTCTAAACCGAGATAAGCGTGCCAGACGCTACATTGAAGCCTACCGCCAAAGTAAGGAAAAGCTAGCTGAATAGAACTTTAAAAGGGAGATGGGAATGCCTTTCAGGCACTCCCATCTCCAGCGCAACAAGTCGGTAATATCGAAAGATTTGAACTATATGGCTAACTCCCTCAGAAGCCTGCTCAGGACTACCATTTCTCCTGTGACAGCCTCATCACCAGCCATGTCTTAAGTCTATCATCTATCTTGCCCACCCATGACTCTATCTTGCGTATATCTCCACTGGTCAGTGCACCTTTCTCTTCAGATGTTAGTTCGTAGTCTTTTAAAGCCTCAGCTGGGTTTTCAGCCAAC
>CAZZJX010000086.1:0-6065 GCA_964654845.1 uncultured Dehalococcoidales bacterium | reverse complement strand
ATCTAGCTCTAGGTGGCTACTCTATCAAGCTGACTTACTATCACTATAAAGACAAGGTGGGGACGGCGACGGTTGGCGCCGAACCGGTTACATACATCGACTGGATCCTTGACTATGCATACGAAGCTACGCTGACAATGCAGCCCGGCCCTGCTGATGGCAACGATGCCTATGTATATGAGGACAGACAAGATGATAATTATGGCTCTGAGGAGTACTTATTTGTTGGTGCTGAGGTCATGGATGAACACTATAGGTCATATCTGCAGTTTGACCTCAGTGAGATCTCCTCTACTGCTATTATTACCAGCGCCGAGCTTGGACTATACTACGACGGCACTAGTGGAGCAAAACCCTTGGTAATAGGAGTCTATAATATCATTAGCAGTTGGGACGAAGACGCTGTTGACTGGGCACATCAACCTACTTGGACAGCGACTCCTGAAAGTACTGCTACTATGCCTGCTGATGTAACAAGTGATTTCATGTACTGGGATATTGATGATCTGGTTCAGAGCTGGGTCGATGGCTACCTCGACAATAAAGGGATGTTACTGAAAGACACCGATGAGAATACAGTGAAGGCTTGGAATCGATTCTATTCATCAAACCATACTTTCTATTTCGAACGACCTCCCAAATTAGTAATCACCTATTTTGACCTGGCTACATAGACTCCATAGGCTGTTGGGGAAGTTAGAGGTTTGTGGCCTAGGTTTAACTGTCGAGGTCCTAGCTGTGCCAAGTCAGCGAACTTGCGGTAACATCGAGCAAATCAGTTGCATGAAGGAGGTACAAGGTCATGAAATTACCTAAATGGACTCAATGGGTGGTTCTAGTACTCGCCGGAGTGGCGTTGCTTTTTGCCGGCGCTTGCGCACCTGGCAATAATTCCCCACAGATTACCAGTCTCAGCGCCGATCCTACAACCGTGGGCCCGGGAGGAAATTCCACCATAACATGTGTTGCCAGCGACCCAGATGGCGACACGCTCACCTATTCTTGGAGCTACAGTGGTCCATCAACAGGAAGCATAGTAGGGACAGGGAGCACGGTGAACTGGACGGTGCCTGATACAGAGGGAACGTATGCAGTCAGCGTGACCGTTGCCGATGGCAAAGGTGGAACTGATGAAGCGAGTTGCTCGGTAACTGTAGAGGTGTTGGTGACAACGGGCTCTATCGATGTGAAGTCAAGCCCGGAAGGGGCGACAGTTTACGTCGATGGGACAGATACGGGGAACATAACCCCTTACGTAATCACTGACATTGATGAAGGTGACCATACAATAAAGCTAGCGCTAGCGGAGCACAAAGATAAAGAAGGAACGGTGACGGTAAATGCTGGCGAGACCACCTATGTAAACTGGGAGCTTGCCCCGGCCCCACCCCAGACGGTGACCATTCAGCCTGATACCGTTGAGGGTAAGGATGCTGAAGTGTTTAATGGAATGTCTGGGCTGAACTATGGAAACTCAGTTGTTTTTGAAGTCGGTAGTCAGGGTGGTAATATAGCCAGAACTTACATCCGTTTCAGTCTGCCTGAGATTCCAGCTGCTGCGGTGGTAACCGAGGCTGAGCTTTACCTGTGGTACCTGGTTAGTACGGCACCTGCAGCGACAACGGTTAATGCCTACCAGGTCACCGGTGCTTGGGCGGAAAATACAATAACCTGGGAGGAGCAGCCGACCTGCGATACTGTTGTGCAGGGTAGTGCCCCGATACCAGCCTCGGCGACGAGTGATTTCGTAAAATGGGAGATCGAGGTAACCTTGGTTGAAGGCTGGATTGATGGGTCTATTGATAATCACGGTCTGGTGCTGATAGATGCTGATGAAGAAACATCAGGAGCATTGAAAAATTTCTGTTCGTCAGATTATGTGGCCGTTGATAGTCATCCCAAACTGGCGATTACCTATTATGACCCGGCTCCATAAAATGTTTAGTGGTTTATTCTGCTAACGGCGAGCATTGCCAGACTGGCTAAGTTGTGGTAAGGTTTGGCGAGTCTGTTGCGTAAAGGAGGTACAAGGTCAATGAGATTACCTAAATGGAGTCAGTGGGTGGTTCTAGTACTCGTCGGGGTGGCGTTGCTTTTCGCCGGCGCTTGTGCACGAGGCAACAATCCTCCGCAGATTGTCAGCGTCAGCGCTGACCCTGTAAATTTAGCCCCTGGAGAGATCTCTACTCTGACCTGCGTCGCCAGCGATCCAGATGGTGACACCCTTACGTATAGCTGGAGATACAGCGGTCCCTGTGAGGCAGCTATCTTGGAAACAGGCAGTACGGTTGACTGGACAGTGGCCGGTGCTTTGGGGACATATACTGTTACTGTTACCGTTAATGATGGCAAAGGGGGAACAGCCGAAGGAAGTTGCTACGTCACCGTGGCTGTTGTGCTGACAGTGGGCACGCTCGATGTAAAGTCGAGCCCGGCAGGGGCGACGGTCTATATCGATGGGACAGATACGGGGAATATAACCCCTTACGTAATCACCGGTGTAGATGAAGGTGGCTATACAATAAAGCTCAGTAAAGAATTCTGTAAGGACCGTGAGGGAACGGTTACCGTAGCCGCAGGCGAGACCACGTACGTCAACTGGGAGCTCGACACTGCCCCACTCCAGACAGTGACTGTCCAGCCTGATGGCGTTGATGGTAAAGACGCATCAGTATATACTTCGATACCTACAGTCAACAATGGAGACCTGACTTATGTGGACGTGGGCAATGAGAGTGGCAATAAGGCCAGGACATACATCCGATTTGCTCTGCCGGAGATTCCTGCTACTGCGGTATTGATTGGCGCTGAACTTCACCTGTGGTATCAGTTTAGTACGTCGCCTGTCGTGAGGACGATTGGCGCTTACCAAGTCACTGCCAGTTGGGCGGAAAACACAATAACCTGGGACGACAAGCCGAGTTTCGATACTGTTGTGCAGGGTAGCGCCTCGATAACCATGGCTTGGTGCTGATAGATGCCGATGAGGAGACCCCAGGGGCGGGTAAAAGCTTCCGCTCCTCGGAGCATGCGACCGCTAACAGCCGCCCCAAACTGGTGATTACATACTATGACCCGGCCCCTTAGCCAGTGATAGAGAAGGGCTGGGGGCTTACTTTGTTCCCCAGCCCTTTTTCTTTTGGACGGCTTCATAAGCCCTTTTACGGGCTATTCACCTGTGGCTTTGGTTTCTCCTGGCGGCGGCTAGCGTTGCCAGGCCAGCTAGATTGTGATGGGGTTTAGTGAGTCTGTTGCAGGCAGAGGGTGCAAGGCCAATGGGACTATCCGGATGGGGTCAGTGGACATTTATAGTATTACTTGGAATAGCCCTGTTTTTTCATGGTGCTTGTGCATGCAACGGTTCGGAACCCGAAGATGCTGGATTGATTACGGCAACAATACAGCCCGGTGATGCCGATGGCAAAGATACCTATGTTTATTTTGACAACCCCGGCAATACCCATGGCTCTGAACCGTTCGTGTTTGCCGGCGCAGGGATTGGGAACGAGATTTGCAGGTCATACCTCCAGTTCGACCTCAGCGCAATTCCCACTACTGCAGTGGTAACCACGGCTGAACTTGGACTATACTATCTCAATTCTGTCGGCACAGGAGCTGCGCCGATCGGAGCCTATAGGGTCACCAGCAGTTGGGACGAAGACGTCATGAACTGGCATAGTCAGCCTGAGAGCGTGACGACACCGGAGGACATCAATACTGTGTCTGATACTGTGACACTTGACTGGGAATACTGGTATATCGATAATCTGGTTCAAGGCTGGGTCAATGGCTCTATTGAGAATCATGGGGTATTACTTCAGGATACCGATGAGACCATGGCGAAGGCCTATAAGGCTTTCTATTCTTCAGACTGGGGCACTGCTGACCAGCGCCCCAAACTGGTGGTTACCTATTATGAGCCCTAGGCCATGGTGGGTAGGGCTGGGGGGATAACTTCGTTCGCCAGCCGTTATTTCTTTTCGCACTTGATGTTCTGGGCAATGTATCTTGTCCCTCCTTGCGCAGGCAATTTCGGCTATGATTTCTTATGGCCTTGTAATGGTGCACTGAGGCAAGGCCGAGAAGGGAATGATGCTAAGTAGCGAGTTGGTGGGGAGCAGCGGCATAGAAAACCATTCTAATGAAAAGTACCACCTATGATCCGATTCAGATAAGTGGACGACATCTTCTCGTCATTGCCAGGCTTGTCCCCAACGAAGTTACCTGTCACATTAGAGGCGTTCAGTTGAACGCCCCTACCTACGCCATTGTTTTCGGGGCGGACGGAACAAAACGGGGGAGTCCAGAGGGTTCCACCCTCTAGCGGGGGTCTGGGGCTGTTCACCAAATGTGCATCTCAGGCCAGTAGGTGGGTCAAGACGACAGAGAGCCTGAGAAGCAACCATGACTGAAAGGGAGTGAAGCGTTACTAATAACATGAACGAGTACATTTAAGTTTTTAGCGCTTTCTGGTATAATATGTGAGTGGAAAGAGGTGTGGCGAGTAATGGGTTCAAAGTTTCCTAGCAGGTGGATAATTTGGGTAGTGGTTATTGTGGCGTTGGGAGCGATTTTCTTCGCTTTGTTCATGCGCTCTCCAGGGGTGGCGACTGGGTCCCTTGACGATCTGGTAACGCTGACGACAACGGGCTCTGTGCAGCTAGCAGACGATATGCTAATTGAGGGCAACATCGACCGGATTGTACAACAGGGGCAGACCCTTACTGCGATGGCTGGCGATACATCGGTATTGAAGTCGGGTTTTTATGGGAGCACCCATGAGCTGGAGCAAAATTTAGAGGGGCGTGGGGTCGATTGGAGTAAGGTAGAGCTGGACTATCAGCCGCCGAGTGGATTTGACTGGGGCATTTTACTTACTACCCTCCTGCCCTTGCTATTCTTTATCGGGTTGATATGGTTCATCTTCAGCCGAGCGCGAGGGGCTGGTAATCAGGCTCTCAGCTTTGGGCGGAGCAAGGCTCGTCTTTTCCCCAGCACACAACCAGTTGTTACATTCGATGATGTTGCTGGAATAGATGAGCCGAAGCAGGAGCTCCAGGAGGTGGTGGCGTTTCTGAAGACTCCTGAGAAGCTCGTCGCTTTGGGGGCCAGGATTCCTCGCGGTGTGCTTTTGGTAGGCGCCCCAGGCACGGGGAAGACTCTGTTGAGTCGTGCGGTGGCCGGTGAGGCTGGTGTCCCCTTTTTCTCCATAAGTGGTAGCGAGTTTGTGGAGATGTTTGTCGGAGTGGGGGCCTCCAGAGTGAGGGACCTCTTCGAACAGGCCAAACGCAATAGCCCCTGCATCATCTTCATTGATGAGATCGATGCTGTGGGCCGTCATCGGGGAGCTGGGGTTGGTGGTGGTCATGATGAAAGGGAGCAGACCCTGAATCAGCTCCTGGTGGAGATGGATGGTTTCGATTCCTCAACCAATGTCATTGTTCTTTCGGCGACTAACCGCCCGGATATCCTGGATCCGGCGCTACTGCGCCCCGGTCGCTTTGACCGCCAAGTAGTGATCGACCGCCCCGATATTAAGGGGCGCAAGGCAATTCTGGAGGTGCATAGCAAGGACAAGCCTTTGGACGAGTCAGCTAGTCTGGAGACTGTTGCCAAGCAGACGCCGGGCTTTTCTGGCGCTGATCTGGCTAATCTGGTAAACGAAGCGGCCATCCTCACAGCGAGACGTGGGAAGAAGACAATTAGCCTACTCGAGCTGGAGGAGTCCATAGACCGGGTGATCGCTGGCCCTGAGAAGAGAAGCAGGATCATTAGCCCGAATGAGAAGGAGATTACCGCTCACCATGAGGCAGGTCATGCCCTGGTGGCAAGGATGCTGCCCAATGCCGACCCGGTACATAAGGTCTCGATAATCGCTCGTGGCATGATGGGAGGCTACACTCGCCTGCTGCCCACAGAGGATCGCTATCTATGGACACGGTCTCAGTTCAATGACATGCTGGCTACTATGCTCGCCGGGCATGGTGCTGAGGACCTGATCTTTGGCGAAATGACCACTGGAAGCGAGAGTGACATCGAACAGGCAACCAAGATCGCCCGCAGGA
>CAZZJX010000085.1:0-6089 GCA_964654845.1 uncultured Dehalococcoidales bacterium | reverse complement strand
GTCATCCGCTATGAGGGACCAAAGGGGGGACCAGGGATGAGGGAGATGCTTGGACCAACATCGCTGCTAAGCGGGATGGGGCTCGATGATAGTGTTGCCCTGATCACCGATGGTCGATTTTCAGGGGCGACAAAGGGAGCCGCCATCGGCCACGTCTCGCCGGAGGCAGCTTCGGGAGGGCCAATCGCTGCCCTGAGAGATGGCGATAAGATAGTTATAGATATCCCAGGTAACAAGATAGATGTGGAGTTGACCGACGAGGAGATAAAGGAGCGCCTTTCTCAACTCCCCGAATTTGAGCCGAAGATAAAGACTGGTTACCTTAGGCGCTATGCTGAAAGGGTGACCTCAGCAAGCAGAGGAGCGGTGTTCGAGAGATAGGGGGAAATATGAAGCTAACTGGCGCGCAAATAGTGTGTGAGAGCCTCATTAAGGAGGGGGTGGAGGTCATGTTTGGGATTCCTGGTGGGGCGGTTATCCCCTTCTATGATGTCCTACCCGAATACCCCAAGCTGCGCCACATTCTCACCCGCCATGAGCAGGGGGCGGCCCATGCCGCCGAAGGTTATGCGCGAGCCTTGGGGAAGGTGGGTGTGTGTGTTGCCACCTCAGGTCCCGGGGCCACCAACCTGGTAACCGGGATTGCCTCAGCCTATCTCGATTCCGCACCTATGGTTGCACTAACAGGGCAGGTGGCGAGACCTTTCATTGGCAAGGACGCCTTTCAGGAGATCGATATCACCGGCATTACCCTGCCCATTACCAAGCATAACTACCTGGTTACAGCGGCTGCGGATATGGCTGGTGTAGTTCGAGAGGCCTTCCATATCGCGCGCACGGGAAGGCCGGGCCCTGTTCTCATCGACATACCGCGCGATGTCTTTATCGAAGAAGCGGAGTTCCACTATCCAGACAAGGTCAACCTGCGGGGCTACAAGCCAACGATTCAAGGTCATCCGGCACAGATAAAGAAGGCGGCACACCTGATCAACGAAGCATGTCGCCCCCTTATCATCGCTGGGAGGGGGGTGCTGATCTCTGGAGCCTCCCCTCAACTCAAAGAGCTAGCGGAGAAGGCTCAGATACCGGTGATTACCACTCTTCTTGGTATTGGTTCCTTCCCCGAATCGCACGTCCTAAGCCTTGGCATGTTGGGGATGCATGGTATGGCCTATGCTAACATGGCGGTAAACGCCGCCGATCTCATTATCGCTATTGGGATGAGGTTCGATGACCGAGCTACGGCAAAGGTGTCGAGCTTTGCCCCTCAAGCCAAGGTAATTCATATAGATGTTGATCCGGCGGAGATCGGGAAGAATGTGAAGGTAGATGTACCCATAGTGGGCGATGTGGGGCCAGTTTTACAGGCGCTCAATAAGGAGATCACTATCAAGAACCATGTGGAGTGGGTCTCCCAGATTGATGAGTGGCGGCGTGACCACCCTTCAACGGTGATCAGGGAGACGGATGATCTCATACCTCAGTATGTAGTGCGCCAGATATACGAGGTCACCAAAGGTGATGCCATTATTGTCAGCGGTGTGGGACAGAACCAGATGTGGGCTGCCCAGCACTTTGAATATAACAGGCCCAATACCTGGATTTCGTCCGGTGGATTGGGACCTATGGGTTTCGAGCTTCCCGCCGCCATGGGGGCTAAGGTGGCGTGCCCCGAGGAGACCGTCTGGTGTATCGCCGGCGACGGTGGCTTCCAGATGACCATACAGGAGCTTGCTACTATAGATCAGGAGAACTTGGAGGTGAAGATAGCGATTCTCAATAACCGCCACTTGGGGATGGTTAGGCAGTGGCAGGAGCTATTTTATGAACGCCGCTATGTTGCTACCCCTCTTAGCGGTCCCGACTTCGTCAAGGTTGCCGAAGCCTACGGTATTGCCGCTTTGAGGGTGACAGATAAGGTTATGGTGACCGGCGCTATTGAGACGGCTATGGAACACCAGGGTCCGTTCCTCATCGACTTTCAAGTCGAGCCTGAGGAGAATGTTTACCCTATGGTGCCTCCGGGCGCTGCCATTAACGAAGTACTGGAGGAGCCTAGGAAGGAGGCTAGAGTAGTATAATGGCAAAGCACAGCCTAATAGCATTAGTGGAAGATAAACCTGGAGTGCTGAATCGGGTAGCTAGCCTTTTCCGTAGGAGGGGTTTTAATATCGAGAGCATCGCCGTGGGGCATAGCGAGACTCCGGGGCTATCGAGGATGACCATCGTGGTTGATGGCACTGCTACCTCAGTGGAGCAGGTCAGAAAGCAGCTCGATAAACTCATCGATGTGGTCAAGGTTACCGACATCACCGAAGACGGTCTGGTGGCTCGGGAGCTTGCCTTATTCAAGGTGAAGAGCACCTCAGCCACAAGGAGCGAGATCCTGCAGATAGTGGACATCTTCAGGGCAAACATCGTGGATGTTGCCTCCAATTCTATGATGGTCGAGGTCACTGGAGATGAGGAAAAAATTGATTCCCTGTTTCGCTTGCTTAAGGGCTTTGGCATCCGGGAGGTCGCCCGCACCGGGAGAATAGCAATGGCGAGGGGAGCAGGGGGTCCCATTGTGGTGGAGGAGAAGCCAAAGAGATCCCGCCCCAAAAAGGTCAAAGGCGCTGGCGAAATATCTAATTTGTAAGGAGAGAGCTATGGCTAAGATCTATTATGACAGTGACGTGGACATAAGTTTACTCGAGGGCAAGACCATCGGCATCATCGGCTTCGGTAGTCAGGGGCATGCCCATGCCTTGAACCTGAAGGATAGCGGCTGCAAAGTCATGGTCAGCGAGCTTGAGGGTAGCGAGCCTTGGGTGGCAGCCGTCGAGGCTGGACTTAAGGTGGCTAACGCCGATGAGGTGGCGAAGGCCTCGGACATTATCATGATGCTTGTCCCAGACCAGCTTCACCGCCAGGTATACTATAGCTCTATTGAGAAGGGACTCACTAAGGGCAATATGTTGATGTTTGCTCACGGATTCAACATCCACTACAATCAGATACTGCCGCCCCCTGATATTGATGTGACCATGATAGCGCCTAAGTGCCCCGGCCATATGCTGCGCCAACTCTATACCGAGGGCTCTTGCGCCCCGGCGCTTGTCGCCGTGCATCAGGACGCCTCGGGTAAGGCTAAGGAAAAGGCCCTGGCCTATGCTAAGGGCATCGGCTGCACCAGAGCAGGAGTTCTAGAGACTACCTTCGAGGAGGAGACCGAGACTGACCTCTTTGGGGAGCAGGTGGTGCTCTGTGGCGGAATCACTTCACTGATAAAGGCGGCCTTTGAAACCCTGGTCGAAGCTGGATATCAGCCGGAGATCGCTTATTTCGAGGTCTGCCATGAGCTAAAGCTCATTATTGACCTCATCTACCAGGGTGGTTTTGCCTATATGCGCTATTCGGTAAGCGATACTGCAGAATACGGCGACTATTCTCGTGGGCCAAGGGTAATCGATGATTACGTAAGGGAGGAGATGTGGCAGATACTCAACGAGATTCAGGACGGCACCTTCGCTCGTGAGTGGATTCTGGAGAACCAGGCAGGACGCCCCAGCTTCAACGCGTATAGGCGAAAAGAAGCGGCGCATGAGATAGAGGAGGTCGGCAAGAAGCTCCGCGCCATGATGCCCTGGCTCAATGGGTAAAACGGGGGCCAGGAATTCCATAGCAAATTATTGAACTCCTCGATGATAGCTGCTTAACCCCAAAAGGCCCAACCAATAGGCCATCGAGAATCCCTATAGCTATTGCAGATGGATGAAGAAGTGCTTGCTAAGGGGAACGCACAGACAGAGCAGATTACACATAATCCCTTGAAAAGTTTGTGAAGTATATACAATAATTACAGCAGGTTATATTAGAAGGAGAAGGAAATGGAGCGAGTGATCATCTTCGACACCACACTGAGAGACGGAGAGCAGGCGGCGGGGGGAGCGTTGACCCTTGAAGAGAAGCACGAGATCGGTCATCAACTCCAGATGTTGGGGGTGGATATCATTGAGGCTGGTTTTCCCCACACCTCACCTGGGGACTTCGCCGCGGTGCAGCTCCTGGCGCGGGAGCTTCGGGATTGCCAGATAGCCGGACTCTCCGGTATAAAGGAGGAGCAGATCGACTCAACCTGGAATGCACTAAAAGAGGCAGAGGCTCCCCTTCTCCATGTTGTACTGTCCACCTCCGATATTCACCTCGAACACCAGCTACACATCAGCCGCGAACAGGCACTCGAGTTATCGGTTGAGGCGGTGAGATATGCTAAGCGTTACTGTAGTGTAATCGAGTTCTCGGCGATGGATGCTACCCGCAGCGACTGGGATTACCTTTGCCAGGTGCTGGCGGCGACGATAAAAGCTGGAGCCACTGTGGTTAATATTCCCGACACCGTGGGCTATGTCCAGCCCGACGAATTCGGTGCCTTAATCGAGTATGTCCGCAGCAATGTGCCTGGGATTGAGAAGGTCACCCTCTCCGTACATTGCCACGATGATTTAGGCCAGGCGGTGGCCAATTCGTTGCGCGCTATCCAGTGCGGAGCGCGCCAGGTGGAATGCACCATCAACGGGGTGGGGGAGCGAGCCGGCAATGCCGCTCTGGAGGAGATTGTGATGGCTCTTAAAACCCGTGGCGATTTCTTCAACCTGGCTACCAAGGTTGACACCGCCCAGATCTATAGGACCAGTCGACTGGTGAGCAACTATATGGGCATGGAGGTGCCGCCCAATAAGGCGATTGTGGGGGCCAATGCCTTCGCTCATGCTTCGGGCCTGCACCAAGACGGCATGCTCAAGGAGAGAACTACCTATGAAATCATGACGCCGGACAGTATTGGGGTCGGTGGTAGCAAGATCGTGCTGGGGAAGACCTCGGGGCGTCATGCCTTCCGCGAGAAACTGAGGGAGCTGGGATATACCCTTGGTAGCGATGATTTTACCCGCGCCTTCGCCGCCTTTAAGGAACTGGCCGACAAAAAGAAGGAAGTCACTGAGCGTGACTTGGAGTCCCTGGTTGCCGAGGAATTGCGCACCGTATCGGAGACCTACCACCTGGAGCAAGTACAGGTTTCCTGTGGCGACAATAGCGTGCCGACGGCCACGGTGAAGCTCGTTGCGCCCGATGGGGAGGTGATTGCTGATGCCGCCCTGGGTACAGGACCAGTGGACGCGGTGTACAAAGCGATTAACCGCCTGGTGCAGGTGCCCAATACGCTTACTGAGTTCAGCGTTAAATCTATTACCGAGGGTATCGATGCCATCGGTGAGGTGACCATTAAGATCGAGAGCGAGGGCCGAACCTACATTGGCCGGGGTGCCTCCACTGACATCCTGGTTGCCAGCGGCAAAGCCTATATGAACGCCATCAACCGGCTCCTGGCGGCGAAAGGCAAAGAGTAGGAGGTTTGAATGGACGAGGAGAAAATCGAGCAGCGGTTTACTGGCCTGGAGCGCACTGGCAAGTTGCTGCTGGTGTTGATCATAATGAGCTTGAGTATCAGCTTCATCGCCTTGATATTGATTCTGGTGGTGGTGCTTACTACCTAGTAGCTGATAACAAACGCGAAGTGGAAAACAAACGAATTATGAGAATAGTCTGAGGCGTGAAGGTCCTTCTGTGAAGGATTCCTTCACGGAAAAGCTGAGGGAGAGGACTCCCTCGGGCCTCATAAATCTATTTTCGGAGTAACATAGAGAAGAAAAAATGGCGGCAACAAAAGTCGGTAGCGTTATGACCTATTGTGGCCAGGATTGCAGCCAGTGCTTTGGGTACACCAAGACGATAAGCGAGTCAGCCAAGGAGTTGCGGCGGACGATGCGGGTCGAGAAGATAAAGCAGGTATGGCCCTCGATTCCCTTCTTGGGGGATTACGATTCCTTTAAAAAGAGCCTTGATGCCCTTGCTAGCCTCAGATGCAAGGGATGCCGCGAGGGTGGTGGCAACCCCTGGTGCAAGATCAGGACCTGCGCCCGGAAACGGGGCTATGAAAGCTGCGCCCAGTGCGATGAGTTCGAGTCCTGCGAGAAGCTAACCTTCCTTGAACCGAGCCACAAGGATGAACACATGAGGAACTTGAGGAAACTCAAGAGAGCCATGGA
>CAZZJX010000084.1:0-6148 GCA_964654845.1 uncultured Dehalococcoidales bacterium | reverse complement strand
AGTCCTTATAGCTTCTACGCCCCAGTTGGGTGACCTCGATTCCCTCGATCTGGTCAAGCGGCAAATTGGGCAAGTTGATGTTGAGCAGCGTTTCTTTCAGGATGGGATGTGCCTCCATTCGTCTTGCCAGCAGCGCAGCCAGCCGGGCCGCCGGCTCGGTGTAGATGTCCTCGAGGGCGCCCACTGATATGGCCATAGAGGGCATGCCATTAAGATGCCCCTGGAAGGCGGCGGCTACCGTTCCTGAAATGAGTACATCGTCGCCAAGATTTGCCCCCTCGTTGATGCCGGCGGCTACCAGAGAGACCTCATCTTCAATAAGATGGCCCAGACCGAGGATGACGCAATCTCCGGGGGTTCCCTCCACCGAATAGGTCTTCACCCCTTCAACCAGGGGCTTTATCTCCTTTGCTCTTAGTGGTTGATGCAGCGTCACCGAGGTTCCTACAGCGCTCTGCTCCCGGTCTGGTGCTACCACCACTACTTCGCCAACCTCTTTCAGCGCTTCAACGAGGGCCCAAAGCCCCCTGGCATGGATGCCGTCGTCATTGGTGACCAGTATCGTCAAGCCATACTCTCCAGTACCCTTTTTGCGGTGGCGCCAATCTCAGCGGGGCTTGGGGCTATGGTGGCACCAGCGGCGCTAAGAGCGGCGATCTTCTCTCGGGCGGTGCCTGAGCTTCCGGTGATGATGGCGCCGGCGTGTCCCATCCTTCTCCCCGGTGGGGCGGTGGCTCCGCAAACGAAGGCGACCACGGGTTTGGTCATTTCCTTGATATACTCTGCTGCGTTCTGTTCGGCCACTCCCCCGATTTCGCCGATGAGGACCACCATCTTGGTATTGGCATCTTTCTCAAAGAGCCTCAATAAATCAACGGGGGTAGTGCCGATCAATGGGTCGCCACCGACGCCAATGCAGGTGGACTGTCCAATCCCTAGATCTGTAAGCTGTGCCACCGCCTCATAGGTGAGAGTCCCGCTTCTAGAGACCACGCCAACCTCTCCTGGCATATGGACATCCCCTGGCATTATCCCTGCCTTACATTTGCCCGGAGTAATGACCCCCGGGCAGTTGGGCCCAATGAGGCAGGTATTTTTCCCTTTTAGATATCCAAGAACGGTAACCATGTCCAGGGTCGGGATGCCTTCGGTGATGCACGCCACTGGAGAGAGGCCGGAATCGGCAGCCTCCAGGATGGCGTCAGCAGCGAACGGCGGCGGAACGAAGATCATACTGGCGTTTGCCCCCGTCTCCTTTACCGCCTGCTCTACACTATTGAACACAGGCACTACGTCGAAGAAGGAGCCCCCCTTCCCCGGAGTGACCCCGGCGACAACATTTGTTCCATATTCAATGCATCTTCTGGTATGGAAACTGCCCTCGCTTCCTGTAATCCCCTGGACCAGAAGCCTGGTACTCTCATCGACAAGGATGCTCATTCAAACCCCCTTAATTCTTCTTGGCTGCCACTACCTTCTCGGCAGCATCGGATAAGTCTTTAGCCAGGATCATGGGCAGGCCTGATTCGCCGAGGAGCCTCATGCCTTCGTCAACATTCGTTCCCCTCATCCTGACCACTATCGGCACCTTGAGTTCCGTCTGTTTGGCGGCCTCGATCATCCCATGGGCGACTATGTCACACCTGAGGATACCGCCAAATATGTTCACCAGCGCTGCTTTGACCTTGGGGTCGGAAAGCATAATAGTAAAAGCCTTGGTCACCATCTCCTCGCTGGCGCCGCCGCCTACATCGAGGAAGTTCGCTGGTTCGGCGCCCGTGAGCTTGATAATATCCATGGTGGCCATGGCAAGCCCTGCCCCGTTAACCATACAGCCAACATCGCCATCCAGCTTTATGTAGGAGATGTTATGCTGTGATGCTTCCAGCTCCAGCGCATCCTCCTGGCTGGGGTCACGCAGTTCGGCGTAGTCGCGATGGCGGAAAAGGCCGTTATCGTCGAAGTTCAGCTTGGCGTCCAGCGCCAGCAGCCTGCCGTCTGTGGTAACTACTAGAGGATTGATCTCCACCAGGGAGCAGTCCTTCTCCTGGAATACTCGGTAGAGGTTTCCTATCAACTGGGTCGCCGGCCTGATTTGGTCTGGTTCCAGGTTCAAGCCATAGGCAAGCCTGCGTCCCATAAAGGGCTGAAACCCGGTTATCGGATCGACATATGCCTTAAGGATCTTCTCTGGAGTCTTAGCAGCTACCTCCTCGATGTCCATACCGCCCGCTTCGCTGGCCATAATCGCCGGGATGCCCTTTGCCGAGTCGATGATGATGCTAAGATAAAGTTCGCGCTCAATTGGTGCAGCCTCTTCGACAAGGACTTTATCCACTGGTACCCCTTCGGGCGATGTTTGGTGAGTAACCAGTTGCATCCCGATGATTTGGCCCGCCAGCTTTTCAGCCTCATCTGGTGATGATGCCGTCTTGACCCCACCTGCCTTGCCTCGACCGCCAGCGTATACCTGTGCTTTGATCACCACCTGGTCTCCAAGCGTGGAGGCGATCTCTTTGGCTTCCGCTGGTGTTGCCGCTACGCCTCCTTTGGGCACCGGGATGCCATAGCTTGCCAAAACCTCTTTGGCTTGATACTCGTGGATTTTCATCTAACCTCCTTGATGCTTTGCCAAATTCTCATAGGCACAAAAATTCCTCCCATATATATATTTTAATGGTTATGAAGCAGCGGAGGGGGTGGGATTCGAACCCACGGTCCCGGAAATCGAGACAACGGTTTTCAAGACCGTCACCATAAGCCGCTCGGTCACCCCTCCCAGAATTAGTATACATCCGCTATTTTATAACCTCAAACCTGGTGTAGGGGTAGAGCGCCTGTGGTATGGTTATGCTGCCATCGGGTTGCTGATAGTTCTCCATTACAGCGATGAGCACGCGTGGCAGAGCAAGCCCTGAGCCGTTTAGGGTGTGGACAAACTGTGGCCTGGCGCCTTGCTTGGGGCGAAATCGAACGTTGGCGCGTCGCGCTTGAAAATCGCCACAGTTGGAGCAGGAGCTGACCTCCAGCCATTCCTCGCAGCCAGGGGCCCACATCTCTATGTCATAGGATTTAGTGGAGGCAAACCCAAGGTCGCCGGTGCAAAGCTCGAGCACCCGATAGGGGATGCCCAGCTTTCGGCACACCTCCTCGGCGTCGTTCACCATCTTTTCCAGTTCTTCGTCCGAAGAATCTGGCGCGGCAAACTTGTAAAGCTCTACTTTATCGAATTGATGTCCCCTTTTGATTCCCCGTGTGTCCTTGCCCGCCGACATCTTCTCGCGGCGAAAGCAGGCGGTATAAGCTGCATAGTATAGTGGCATGGTGCCTGGAGGGAGGAGTTCGTCACGGTGAAGGTTGGTCAGCGGCACCTCGGCGGTTGGCACGAACCACAGGTCGTCCTCCTCATCGTGATACAGGTTGTCGGCGAACTTGGGCAGGTTTCCCGATCCCACCATGCATTCCTGCTTCACCATAAAGGGGGGGTACATCTCAGTGCAGCCGTGCTCCTGGATATGCAGGTCGAGCATGAAAGAGATGAGGGCTCTCTGGAGGTGCGCCCCCCGCCCCTTGAGGACATAGAAGCGGCTTCCCGAGAGCTTGACCCCCCGCTCGAAATCGATGATCCCCAGTTTTTCGCCCAGCTCCCAGTGGGGAAGGGGCTTGAAATCGAATTCTCGAGCTTCCCCCCAGCTTCGAACAATCCTGTTTTCGCTTTCGTCCATGCCCTCTGGCACGCTGGGGTGAGGGATGTTGGGCACACGTAACAGGAGGTCGTTTAATTGCTCATCGGTTGACTTCGCCTGCTCATCGAGGGTCTTGATTCGGTCCCCGATGTGGCGCATTTCCTCGATAAGCTGAGGAGGCTTCTCGCCCGTCTTGCCGATCTCTTTGCTTACCTCGTTTCGCCGTGCCCTGAGTGCCTCCACCTCGGCTAGCAGATTGCGGCGCTGCTTATCAAGGGAAAGAATCTCTTCAATGGGCGCGCTGTCGTGGCGCTTATCAAGGGCGTCGCGAACGAGGTCGGGGTTTTCGCGGATAAACTGCAGGCTAAGCATAGGTTTTCCTTCTACTTGGTGCGCAGTTGGGGGAATAATATAACCTCTCTTATTGACTGCTGGTTGGTGAGCAGCATCACCAGCCGGTCGATGCCCAGTCCCAGCCCCCCAGTTGGAGGCATGCCGTGCTCAAGGGCGAGAATGAAGTCAGCCTGGTATCTCTCTGCCTCTTCATCGCCAAACTGGGTCCGCCATTCTTCTTGACTTATAAACCGGTTTTTTTGCTCCTCGGGGTCGTTTAGCTCGGTGAAGGCGTTGGCGATCTCTATTTCCCCAGCAAAGGCTTCAAAGCGCTCCACCAGGCGTTTATCCTCCGGCTTGCGCTTTGCTAAGGGGGATGTCTCCACCGGGTAGTCCAGTATGAAAGTCGGCTGAACAAGCTTAGGCTCCACAAAGGCGGAAACCAATTTATCGGTGAGGTAAGCCGGGCTAAGTGTTTCCTCAGTTTCGATTCCCAACTGTCGAATCGCATCACGCAGTGAATGGGCATCGGTGTGTTCGAGAAAGTCGATACCGCAGCCTTCCTTGATGGCGTCTCTGAGAGTGATGCGCTGCCAAGGCGGCGAAAAATCAATGGTATTCCCGGCGAAGCTGACCTTGGTTGTGCCCAGAACCTCCTGGGCCACACGGGATATCATCTCCTCCACCATCTTCATCACATCGTTGTAGTCAGAATAGGCTTCGTAGCTTTCAAGCATGGTGAACTCAGGGTTGTGCTTGATGGATATGCCCTCGTTTCTGAAGATGCGCCCGATCTCGTATACCTTGTCGAGTCCGCCCACGATGAGCCGTTTCAGGTAGAGCTCGGTGGCGATCCTGAGGTACAGGTCTTGGTCTAAGGCGTGATGGTGAGTGATAAATGGGCGAGCCCTGGCTCCGCCTGGAATGGGATGGAGCACAGGCGTTTCCACCTCGATAAAGCCTCTCTCGTCGAGGTAGCGTCGAATATGAGCGATTGTCCTGCTACGCACCAGGAATAGCTGTCTCGCCTCTTCATTAGATATGAGGTCGAGATATCTCTGTCTGTAGCGCTTCTCCACATCGACAAGCCCATGCCATTTCTCAGGGAGTGACTGCAGGGACTTGGAGAGCATGGTGAAGTCGGTAGCTCCTAATGTTATCTCTTCGGTATGTGTCTTGAAGAGATTGCCGCTCACCCCGATGATGTCTCCGATATCGAACTCCTTGAGAAACTCATACTTCTCGGCAAGGTGGTCGCTACGGAAATAGACCTGGATTTTTCCAGAGGAGTCGCGTATATCGATGAAGGTTGCTTTTCCCATAGCACGAGAAGCCGTGATGCGACCGGCAAGGCTCACCTGGGCGTTCTCGCCTCGCTCAAAGAGGGCGATGGCCTCCTTTGTAGTGTGGCTGCGATGGTAACGGTGTGGGTACGGGTCGATGTCTTGCTGGCGAATCCTATGGAGCTTTTCCAGGCGCTGGTAGATTATATCATCGATGCGAGCCATTCTCCTACTTGATCTCCATGATCGTCAGCATGCGCATACCTGCTGGCACCGGAACCTCCACCTCATCACCCACTCGCTTGCCCAGCAGCGCCTTTCCCACCGGCGATGCGTTGGAGATCTTCCCCTCGCTGGGGTTTGCCTCGGCACTTCCCACGATAGTATAGTAGTCTTCATTGCCGTCCCGATGGCGAACAGTCACCTTTGACCCTAACTGTACCGAATCCGATGACAAAGTCTCAGGATGAATGATCTTGGCATTGGCGATTATGTTTTCGAGGTCGAAGATCTTCCCCTCCACGAAGCCCTGCTCATTCTTCGCCTCCTCATATTCCGGGGAGTTCACAGCGCTACGCGATTCCTTGGCTCGTTGGATTCTTTCCGCTACCTCCGGGCGGCGAACCGTGCGCAGGTATTCCAGTTCCTGCTCTAGCTTTGCCAGACCCTCTGGTGTAAGGAAATTTTCATTCTGAGACATACTCCACCTCTTTCCGCCACTAGTAAAAAGACTGAAGGCCAACAACCCTCAGTCACATACCACTAAAATATTTAATATTACCCGCCTCATATTATAAATGCTATCACGCCATTTGTAAAGAGTCTTAGGCCCTTATTTGTCAAGAA